>NZ_CANPWG010000013.1 GCF_947581915.1 Candidatus Palauibacter scopulicola | reverse complement strand
GCCGGGAAGCCGATAATCTCTCACCCAGAGTCTCGAATCGAAGTCCGTCAGCATCTCATCGATCGGGGGCGCTACTTCGTTTGCCGGCCAGTCCGGCACAAACGAGAGGAGTCGCTCCTTTACGTCCGACGGCGCAAACGGGAACCTGCCGTCCGCCGCGGCCTCCATGAGCCATCCCCTTTGCTGCTGCCGCTGCGACGCCTCGGACTCTCGCCCCATCCGCACTTGGCCTGCGGACAGCCTGACGCCGGCCGGCATGGGAATACTGGCGACAGGCGCACCGCTCCAGTCGAATACCGAGATGGATCCCTGGTCAGTTTCGGCGACGACGAGACGGTGTGCGGTTGCCGCCTCCAATGTCCGGTGCCCAAACAACACGGGACTGTCACGTCTCGTGTCGGAATACCGTTCGTTGCCTCGTGTCTCCGCGACCACCCGAAGTCCGCCGGCGGAATCCACCGCCACGTACCGAGCCTGCCGCCAGTATCGACCTTCGGACTTCCGCACACGCTGCGCATCGCCGACTCCGTCGCGGAAGACCGCGCCGCCGTCCGGCTGACGGGCTACCAGCCGCGGTTGAGAGCTGTTGAGCGGAACATCCGAGTAGTTTCGTGAGTGGCCAAAGTCGCCATCGTGGCCAATCGACACGATACGACGCCTGAGGTAGTCGCTAACGGTGACGCCCTCCGACGTGCGAACCGCCCGCTGTATGTGGCCGAATTCCTCCGGCCCCTCTCCCTCGCGCCCCACCACTCGATGCTCCCCGGAGGCCATGTCGACGATGTAGATCTCGGTGCGGTCCAACACAACGAGACCGCCGTCCGGCGTGAAGAAGCCGCCGCGGACGTCCAGCAGCCGCTCGGAAAGATCCCTGTGCTCCGACGAATCGAAGACCGGGTCGGTGGAGGGACGACGCCGGGTGCGCGGCCGCGTTGGGGCAGCGGCCGCCAGCGCCGACCCCAGTCCCGGTGCACCCGGGTGCAACTTTTCGGCCGAGACAAAGGTCGGCGTCCCGGGAATCCGCAGAACTTCCGCCAACTCCACATCGCGGGCGAGACGACGCCGCGGGGCTTCTTCCTCACTCACACAATTGCCGAACGACTCTGGGTCGCCGACTCCCAAGTTGACGGCGAAGCCCACCCAATCTCGCGTCTCCAGCCACCTCTCCTCCGAGATCAGCGCGCCATGCGCCTCCGGGAACAGACCGTACTGCTCTGCGCAAATCGCCGCGAGAGCCGCTTCCGTTGCAGCCGGACCACCGCGCTCAGAGGGGACGTGGCGCATAACCACCGTAACGCCGCGGCCGCGAACGCTCTCCAGGACGTCGGGAGCCACCGCCTTACAAACGGGGCAGTCATAGTCCACAAACTCCACTATGACAGCACCATCCTGTAGGGGGGTCGGACCAAGATAACTCGACGCGCTCGTCAACTCCGGCCAGTTCAGGGCGATTCGCCGCTGCTCCTGCCATCCATTGTACTTTGTTATGATCCAGCTTCCCACCACACCCGACGGATTGAACAGCAGGATGGCGAGCACTCCCAGGATCGCGATGTTGACGACCCGGTTCCACCGACCAGCTCCTTCATCCCCTGCATTGTGCGATCCTGCAGTCATCCTATGCAGAGGATCCCAACACCCCTGGGGTCACCGAACGGGCAGACATATGTGATGCAGGTCCCGTCTTCATTAGGACAGACTTCGCAACCGTAGAAGTCAAAGCAGTCGTCGCCTGCTTCTTGAGCTCGCGCGGCTTCGGTACCAACCGACAACGCCGCGATCAGGAGCAGGCCCAGGAGCTGGAGCGGGCGATTCCAACGGAAGGTGACCTTGTTCATCGGCATTCTCCACGGAATTGGGGGAACAAAACCAGTTGAGAGTGGCACAAAACCAGTTGAAAGACGACCATACGGAGCGGACCAGACGATGTCAAGCTGAGCCTTGTTCGAGCCTTCCTCGACGGCAACGAGACGGCCGATTTTGGATGGTACAGCATCTGCCCGCCGCTACGGGGCGGCCAGCCGATCGAGGAACGGCGCCACGTTGAGGAGCACGATGTCGTCGCGCTTTCGGAGTTCGCGGAGGAACGGGCCCTTGTGTCCCGCGCCGTAGGTGAGGAGGAAACGGACGCTCTCGCCGCGATGCCGGTCCAGCCCAGCCTCGATGTACGCCCAGTGCGAGGCGTTGATCGCGTCCCAGCCTCCGGGGCCCAGATCCGCGTCGAACAGGCGGGCGTACGTCCGCATGCGGATGTCGTAGGCCGCCCAGCGCTCGGCCCGGTCCGGGTCGCGCGAATCGCCGTCGTCGAATCCTCGAAAGTGACGCGAACGCAGGTTGTCCCGTCTACTCACGGGCGGTGCCATGGTCTATTCTCCTGGTCCGGGATCCGGGCCATTCAACCTGACGGACGTTCACATGACAGAACCCCTGACGCGGGGCCGGCGAGGACCGGCAGCCGCAATGGTCCGTGCCTCCCTGTTCGCCGTCGCGCTGGCAGCGATCCCGGCCGTGGTTCCCGACGGAATGGCGGCTCAGGAGGCGGTGGAGGTCGCCGGAACCGTTGTTGACGACGGGACGGGCGAGCCGGTCGACGGCGCGACCGTGCGGCTGGCGGACGCCTCCGGTTCGGCTCGGGAGACCATCACGGGCGCGGACGGCGCCTTCGCCTTCGCCCAGGTTGCGCCGGGCACATATGCGCTCGCCGTGCGGCGCTTCGGCTACGAGTTGCTCAGCACGCCGCTGGAGGTCGACGCACAGCAGCCCCCACGGGTGGACGTGCGCCTGACCCCGCAGGCGATCCCGCTGGATCCGCTGGAAGTCGGCGTGGAAGGCCGCCCGCCCGACCTCGTGGAGTCCGGCTTCTACCACCGAATGGAAGAAGGCTGGGGCACGTTCTTCGAGCCGGAATGGATCGAGGCCAGCAAAGTCGGCTTCGTGCGCATGAAGGACTACCTGTGGGTCCTCCAGAACCGCGCGCCCCTGTCCCGGTGCGAGAAGGTTCCGGTATACCTGGACCGGAGGCCGATCGGCACGACGCCCGGCTGGGGGACGGACGATGCGTATCCGGGAGGGATCTTCACCGTGGGATTGGATCGCCTTCCCCCGCTGCTCGAAGAGATGTCGGTGTCCGATCTCGGCGCGGCCGAGCTCTACCAGCCCGGAACGAAGATTCCGATGTTCGCCTGGACCTTTACGACCGCGGTTTGCGGCGCGGTCATCCTGTGGTCCGATTGGACGGCGCGCCTGCCGGAGATCCCGAAGATCGAGGTGAAGTTGTGCGAGTCGCGGGGCCGCCCCGAAGAGGTGGCGCTGGATGGCTTCGTCGAGGACGAGGTCACCGAGGTCAGGCTGCCCGCCGCGCATGTGTCCGCGTCGTACGCGAACCCCGAGGATCCCGGCGGCCTCGAGCGCGTGGAAACGGTCGTTCGCACCGACTCGCTCGGACGGTATCGCGTGTGCGACCTGCCGGAGGGCGTCGTCATCCATCTCACTCCGGAGTACGGCCCGCACGCGGGCGGGCCGCTGGTTGCGCTTGCGGCGGCGGACGGCGACGCGCTGAAGCTGACGGTGCCGGTAACGTCTCCGGCGACGATCACCGGCATGGTCCTCAACGAGGCGACCTCGGCGCTGATGGAGGGCGCGCGGATCGTGCTCGTCGACACGGACTTCCGTACGGTGACGAACGCCGCGGGACGATTCTCCCTCGAGGACCTGCCACCGGGGTCCTACACGATCCGGGCCGTGTGCGCCGGCTATACCGGTTCCCCGCAGGAGGTGGAACTGGCCGAGGGAGGGAACGTGGCCGTGGTCCTCCGGCTGCGCGCGACGGACCTCGCGAGACGCGGCACGTGCTCGATCTAGCAGCCCCCGGTAAGACTCCGTCGCGGATGACGAAGGGGTCGCTGTTGCTGGCTCTGGCCACCGCACTCGCGGTGGGGAGTGCGATCTCGTCCGACGCCCTGAGCGCCCAGGAGGCGGTCGGGATCCAGGGCACCGTCGTTGACGACGGGACGGGCGAACCGATCGATGGCGCGACCGTTCGGCTGGCCGATGCGTCCGGTTCCGCTCGCGAAACCATCACGGGACCAGACGGCGCCTTCGCCTTCCCCGGGGTTGCGCCGGGCGCCTACACGCTCGCCGTGCGGCGCTTCGGATACGAGCTGCTCAGTACGCCGCTGGAGATCGGCGCGCAGGCGCCCCCGCGGCTGGATGTGCGCCTGACCCCGCAGGCGATCCCGCTGCAGCCGCTGGAAGTCGGCGTGGAAGGACGGCCGCCGCGCCTGGTGGAGTCCGGCTTCTACGACCGGATGGAGGAAGGTTGGGGAACGTACTTCGAGCCGCAGTGGATCGAAGCGAGCAAGCGGGGCTTCGTGCGTCTCGCCGACTTCATGTCCACCCTCCAGATGCGCGCCCCTCTGCCGCGGTGTCCGCAGATCCCGGTATACCTCGACCGGCGGGCCATCGGAGCGGCGGACGGCTCGGGCACGAGCAGGTCGTACTCGCTGAACCCGGGGGGAACCTTCCGTTCCCCGGAGGCGCCGCCCCCGACGCTGCTGGAAGAGCTCTCGGTACACGACCTCGGTGCGGCGGAGTTGTACCAACCCGGTAGCAAGATACCGTTCTTCGCCTGGGACGGGACCTCCATGACCTGCGGCGCGATCATCCTGTGGTCCAATTGGACGGCGGAGACACCCGAGATACCGAAGATCGAGGTCGAGCTGTGCGACCCGGCCGGCCGGCCCGGCCAGGTGGCGGTGGACGGCCTGGTGGAGGACGAAGTGACCCGAGTCCGGCTGCCCGCCGCGCATGTGTTCGCCTCCTACGCGAATCCCGGGGATCCCAGCGGCCTCGAACGCGTGGAGACGGTGGTCCGCACGGACTCTCTCGGACGATACCGGCTTTGCGAAGTCCCCGCCGACGTGGCCCTGGAACTGACGGCCGCCTACGGTCCGCACAGGGGGCAGCCCTCGGTGGTCGTTGCAGAGGCCGGCGTCGAGGCAGGGCTCGCCGTGACCGTGACCTCGCCGGGGCGGATCACGGGCGTCGTCGTGAACGAACGCACCGAACACCCGCTCGAGGCCGCCAGCGTGACGGTGGCCGGCACGGATGTCCGCGTCACGACCGACCGAGCCGGCCGGTTCTCGCTGGAGGGGTTGTCGCCGGGAACGCACCGGATCACCGCCCTCTGCGGGGGCTTCGACCTCAGAGTGCGGGAGGTGGAACTCGCCGAGGGACAGCAGGCGAGCGTCGTGATCGGCCTCCGGTCGAAGGGAGCGGCAGGCCGGGCGCGCTGCTCCGCGTAGCAGGCCGGGGCCGGGGAAGCTACACGACCTTCTGCTTCCAGCGGCCGCGGCGGAAGATCCAGAGGCCGACGACGGCCGACAGCGAGTAGGCGACCGCGAACGACCAGAACACGCCCGTCTCGCCCCACCCGATCACGAAGGCGAGCAGCGCCGCGACCGGAAGCTGGAAGAACCAGAACACGCCGATGTTGATCCACGTCGGCGTCGCCGTGTCGCCCGCGCCGTTGAAGGCCTGCATCGTCACCATGCCCCAGGCGTAGAAGATGTACCCGTAGCTGATGATCCGGAGTGCGCGCACGCCCACGTCGAGCGTCTCCGGGTCCGGGGCGAACGGCGCAAGGATCGGCCCCGGGAAAGCCACGAAGACCACCGTCACCACGGCCATGAACAGCATGTTCCAGAAGCCGGTGAGGTAGACGGCCCGCTCGGCGCGGTCGGGCTTCCCGGCGCCGAGATTCTGGCCCACGAGCGTGGCGGCGGCGTTCGCGAGACCCCAGGCGGGGAGAATGATGAAGATGACGACCCGGATCGCCATCGTGTAGCCCGCGAGGGCGATCGTCCCGAACTCCGACAGGAACCGGATCGAGGCGATGTAACTGACCTGGGTCACGAGCATCTGTCCCACGCCGCCGACCGACACACGAGCGAGTCGCCGGATCACGGGCCAGCGGACCTGAAGGTCGCTCCGCCGCACCCGGATACGCTCGCCGCGGGACAGGTGCCACAACTGGTACAGAGCCCCGATCCCGCGCCCCGTCGTCGTGGCCACAGCGGCGCCCGGGAGTCCGAGTTCGGGGAAGATCCAGAGGCCGAATACGAGCACGGGATCGAGCACGATGTTGATCCCGTTGGCCAGCCACACCGAGCGCATCGCCATGGATGGGTCGCCCGCGCCCCGGTAGATCGCGTTGTTCACGAAGAGGAGGATGATGACGACCATCCCACCCAACTGGATGCGGGCGTAGGTCGTGCCCTGGGCGACGACTTCCGGTGATCCGCCCATGGCTTGCAGCAGCCACGGGGCCAGGATCGCCCCGGCGAGCCCGAGGACCGCGGCGATACCGACGCTGAGCACGATCGCCTGCACGGCCGCCGTCGCCGCCCCGCGTTCGTCCTTCTCGCCCGTGCGGCGCGCGACCATCGCGGTGGTGGACATCGCCAGCCCCACCGCGACCGAGTAGATGACCGCCAGCATCGCTTCGGTGAGCGCGATCGCCGCGAGCGCGTTGGCCCCGAGCCGGCTGACGACCGCCATGTCCACGAGGAAGAACAGCGACTCCCCCGCCATCTCCAGCACCATCGGGATGGCGAGGAGGAGCACGCCGCGGTTCAGACTCCCCGACGTGAAGTCTTCGTGCGTACCCCACAACAGCGCCCGCACCGTCCCCCACACGCGGGAACGGCCGGGAGCCGCAGTTTCCCCTTCGGGCCGGCCGGTGTCGCTCAAGGAATCGTCAGTACGTCCAGATCGCGACCAGGTTGCAGCTCCTCATCTTCATACGGATGGGAACCGCATTCAGAATCTCCGGTGGAGCCTCGATACAACGATACGCCTCGACACCTCTCACTCGGTCGAGAGGAATCTCGCTCAGGTTCCCGCGGTGGTATCCCAGCTGGATCGCCGGCCTTCCGTTGAGGAGGATGAGCTGGTTGCGGCGGTACCGGATGGAGAGTTCCCGCTTGAACTGGAACACCTGCCCGAGGTGGATGAACTGGTCGATGTCCGGATGGGTCGCGAAGTAGCCCTCGTCGATGGACTGGCGGCGCTCGTAGAACCCGGACGTGAGCAGGAACGGGTCGCGGCCGGTCACCCGCACCTCGATCGGGGCGAGCGCGATCGCCTGGGTGTTGAGTTCGACGCGGAATTCCGCGCGCTGGTCCGTGAGGATGTTGATCTCGGTCTCGAGGGGTGCGTAGCCGATGTGCGCGACGCGCAGGCCGTAGGTCAGCGGCGGCATCGAGCGGAACGCCACGCGTCCGAGCGTATCCGTGACCCCGGAGACCGGCAGCGGGGAGAAGTCGATCCGCGCGCCCGCGACCGGCCGCCCGTCCGCGGCGTCGATGACCGAAAGGACGACGAAAGCCGCGTCCCCCATGTCCACCTCGAGGTCGACGAACTGCGACCGGTCGAGTTCGACCTTGCGCTCCTTCCCGCGCCGGGCCCGGTAGGTCGAGCGCACCCGGATCTCCCGAAACGCTTCGAGGCCGCAGACCTGGTATCGCCCCCGCTCATCCGCTTCGACCCGCACGTCCTCCGGCGTCGTCAGCCCGCGTTCGGCCTCGTAGCGGATCAGGACCGTCGCCCCCGGCAGAGGGACCCGGCTCTCGTCGTCCCGGATCGTGCCCTCGATGCCGACCTCGAGTTCCGCCTGTCCGAGTTGCCGGCAGGCGCGGAGAATCCGCTCCTCTTCCTCTTCCTGCCCCGCGGCCGGGAAGGGCGCGAGGGCGGCCGCCGCCAGCACGAGAGCGGCCGCCGGCGCGAGGAGCGGCGCGACACCGCGCAGGGGCGGCCCGGCGCCGTTCAACTGTCGGCCTCGAGCAGCGCTTGGAGGAGCCCGTTCCCGGCCTCGCCGAGACTGGTGGCGCCGCGGTTGTAGTTGCGGCCGAGCGCGACCCCGTAGCCGCTCTCGGGTTCGAATACGAGGTACATGTTGTACCCGGCCACGGAACCGCCGTGGCCGACGAAGCGCACCTCGCCGCCGCCCTCGAGCGCGACCGGGCGAATCGAGAACCCGAGTCCGTACCCCGAGTCGGGATCCTCCGGCGTCTGGACCGTCATCACGTCCCGCCGCGTCGCCGGCTCCAGGAGTTCGTATTCGGTCATGCCCATGACCGCGGCACCGAACGTCGCGAGGTCCCCGACGGTCGCGTAGACGCCACCGTTCGGCACCTTGTATCCGCGCCCCTCGTGCTCGAGCGCCGGGAAGTCGGCGTTCACCTCGCCGTCGGCTCCGTTCGCGAACCCCACCGCGACCCGCCGCCACAGGTCGGGACCGACGATGAAGGTCGAGGAGCGCATGCCCAGCGGCTCGAACAGGCGATCCTCGACGAGGTCCATGAAGGACGTCCCCGCGGCCCGCTGCAGCGCGTAACCGAGCACGCCGTACCCGATGTTGGAGTACTGGTATTGGGTGCCGGGCATCGTGTAGAACCGCGTGTGGGGGATTGAGGCGAGGATCTTGTATCCCCAGTCCTCGATCGGCCCCGCCGCGGCGCCTTCGAGTTCGGGCTCCCGAATGAGGCCGGCGGTGTGGCTGGCCAACTGCCGCAATGTGATCGGCTCCATGCCGGCCGGCGGGTCTCCGAAGCCGGCGGCCTCGGGCAAGTGGTCCACCACCGCGTCATCGAGCGCGACCGTCCCCTCCTCCACCAGGTCCGCCATCAGGATCGCCGTCACCGACTTCGAGATCGATCCGGTGCGGTAGATCGTGCGCACTCCCGCGGGAACGCGGTTCGCCGGGTCGGCCCAGCCGAATCCCTGCGCCCACAGCACCTGGTCTCCCTTGAAGACCGCCGCCGTGATCCCGCCGATGCCGTCCGCTTCGACGTCCGCCGCGATCTGCCGCGAGAACGCGTCGATGACATTCGCGTCCTGGCCCGTGGCGGCGAAGGGAAGGAAGAAAAAGACGAGAAGGAAGAAAATCGTCGGGGGGTACGGGCGGGACGCCGCGCGGGCGCGGGACGGGCGACGGTGGACCGGCATGACGTTCTCCTTGCGTGGCCGGCGCGGGGCGTGGCCGACGGGTGGCCGGAAACCCCCCGCCGGGCATCGAATCCAATGCAAGGTCGCAGCTTCACGCCTGCTTCGGAACCCTTCAGGCTGGCGGTCCAACCCCGACTCGCCTAGTGTGGCGCGCATGTCGCTTCTGAAGAAACTGATCTTCCGAATGGATGGGGCCGCGGACAGCGCCCGAACGCGGTTCGAGAGCGAGTCGGGGGCCACCTGGGAGGCCGAGTTCTCGATCTTCTCGGGCACCACGCAGCAGTCGCCCCGACTGCTCGTGATGTTCCGCAACCAGGACGACATCACCATTCCCCAGCGCTACAACCAGGCGCCTCCCGGCATCTCCAAGGTGCCGAAGGAGGCCGTGGCCGAGATGGACGAGGCGGGCCTCCGCGAACTGCTCGCGCGCTCGGTGAAGGTGTGAGCGGCGCGAGGGTGGCCCCGAACCCGAGCGTGGATCCGAAGAAGGCGCTCTCCCGCACCTTCCTCGACGGGGGGATGGTCCGCTGGGAGGCCTACGTCTCGGGCGGCCAGCCGAATACGCCCCAGGCGGCCCGCATCTACTTCGTGTGCCTCGAGGACCCCTTCGAGCCGCCGCGCTGGCTGTCGCACGAGAGTCGCAGCGTGGCCGAGGCGACGCGCGCCCTGGCCGGCATGAGCGACGCGGATCTTCTCGGACTCCATTCCCGCTCGACGCCGCTGGCCTGACGCCGCGGAGCGAGTCGTCCCCGCCGGGGGGCTAGTTCACGGTGACGACGTCGTACAGCCGCTCTCCGGGGTTTCCGTCCACGCCCTCGTAGCGGTGCTCCACGAGAATCGACCAGGACCCCGGCTCGACGTTGTAGATGTTCGCCACGTAGGAGAGGGTCGAGGGCGTCAGGCTGTTACAGCCCTGCCGGCCCGACACGATCGTGATGGCCAGTTCCAGTCCGCCGTCCACCTCCCGCAGATCCGGGGACAGGTAGTCGCACCGCAGCCGGCCCACGATCTGGCCCGAGACGCGCATGGATCCGGGCCCGCCGGCGGCGCGCGCGAACTCGGGCAGGGCGGATCCCTCGCTGACCACGGACGTGAGCATGTTCCCCACGGTGGGGGAGACGCCGACCCCGAGATTCAGGCAGCCGGACAATCCGAAGAGGATGCAGACGACACCGATCGCGCAGCGCGCTTGCCGGTTTCCCACGTTTTGCACAACGAGACTCCGCGGCCGAAGAACCCTCGAAAGAGTGACAGCGGGCGGGAGCCTCTCGCAATACCGGCGCCTGCGTTACTTTCCACGCGTGGCCTGGCGACGTAGCGGCGGAGACCGCGGGATGCGAACACAGCGAGAGGGTCAGTCGGAGACGCAGGCTCGGAGGAGGGTCCATTATCGGGCCGCGTCCTGCGTTCTGGCGGCCGCCGCCATCCTGACCCCGGCCGGATCCCGGCTGGCCGCCCAGAGCCCGTCCCCCACGCCTCCCCGGAGCTTCGTGACGTGTCCGGCGGAGATGGATCCGTCCCTCACCGGCCTCGCGGGCATCGTCCGCGATACGCTCCAGGGCATCCTCCTTCCGGGGGCCACCGTCTCCGCGACCTGGACCGAAGGCGAGGGACGGCGGCGCACCGTCTCCGTCGAGGCGGACAGCGAGGGCGTATACGTCCTCTGCGGCCTTCCGCCGCTGGAAGACCTTACCGTGAGCGCGGGGTTCCCGTCCTTCCGCACGGAGCCGACGCAGGTGAGCATCGAGCCGGGTCCCCCCGCCGGATGGGACATCCTCCTGGGCGTGGAGGAAGGCGTGCTCGCCAGCCTGCTCACGGTGCCCGGCCGGATCGTCGGTCGGGTGCGCGATCGGCGTTCCGGGCGGCCGATCGAAGCGGCGAACGTCGTTCTCTCGGACACGTTGTTGGCGGAGGACCGGCAGAGGATGACCGACGGCAGCGGCCGCTTCATGTTCACCGACATCAGTCCGGGGATGTACCGCGTGACCGTGGATCACCTCACCTTCGATCCCCTGGACCAGTTGGTGCATCTGCCCAGCGACCGGACCGTGCAGGTGGACTTTGAACTCAGCGCGGACCCGATCGAACTCGCGCCCATCGTCGTCACGGCGCTGCGGGAGAAACGGCTGGAGTTGCAGGGATTCTACGACCGGCGTGAACTGGGCGAGGCGATCAGCGGAGGTGTGTTTCTCACGCGGGACGACATCCAGGACGCCGGCGCGATCCGGGTCACGCACTACCTGGGACGGATTCCGGGGGTGCGCACGGAGTGCACCGGAGGCGCGAACAACAACTGCACGATCCGCATGACGCGGGGCGCGCCCAGCCTGAGCAGCAGCGCCGAATACGGGTGCCAGAACGCGAACGTCTACCTGGACGGCGTGCGCGTGATCCGCGACGGCGGGGGCGGCGAATCGATCGACAACTTCGTCACGCCGTCCGAGATCGCCGGGATCGAAGTCTACCGAGGCGCGAGCGAGTTGCCGGCCGAGTTCGGCGGGGCCGTGGGGCGCTGCGGGGCCATCGTCATCTGGACGGGGCCCGGGATACGGCGGCGTTCGCCCTAGCGGCGCGCTATGTGGCCGGGCCGGGCGGGGCCGCCGCCGGGGCTGCCGCGAACGCATGCAGCGCCGTGGCCTTCGCGCGCACCGCGACGCGCACTCCGCGGTCGACGCCCAGTTCCTCCGCGGCGTCGAGCGTGACGAGGGCCACGAGTTCGACGGGACCGCGTAGCCGCAGCCGCACGAGCCCGCCCATGTCGCGCCGTTCCTCCACCGTCGCGACGACCAGGTTGCGCGTGCTCAGATCCGCCGCCGGGACGTCCGGGGGGCCGAGCACGAGGTCTTCCGGCCGGTAGGCGATCTTCACCGGCGTGCCCGGCGCCGCCTCGCCGAGGGCCACGAGCGCGGCGCCCCCGATGTCGACCGTCACCATGCGCTCGTGCGCCCGCGTCACGACGCCGGCGATCGTGAACTCCGCTCCCGTGACGCGCGCCGTGTAGACGTCCGCGGGATTCTCGTAGATCTCCTTCGGCGTGCCCGTCTGGACCAGCTTCCCGTCGCGGATCACGGCGACCCGGTCCGCGAGGTGGAAAGCCTCGCCCCGGTCGTGCGTGATGAGAAAGACGCTCGTCGCCCGCTCCCGCGCCACCCGCTCGAGGTCGTGGCGGAGATCGAGCCGCGAATCGGTGTCGAGGTTCGCCGTCGGCTCGTCGAGGAAGAGGATCTCGGGGTCGAGGACCAGCGCCCGCGCGAGCGCCACGCGCTGCGCCTCTCCTCCGGACAACCGCGAGATCGGGGCTCCCAGCAGGTGCGAGATCGCGAGTTGCTCGCACACGGCGCGCGACCGGGCGCGCGCTTCGGTGCGGGGCACGCCACGGAGGGAAAGGCCGAGCCCGACGTTGTACTCGACCGAATCGCTCCAGAAGTGAGGGCGCTGAAACACGACGGCGGACGCGGCCCGGAGCGCCCGCTCCGCCGCCCGCCCCGACCCGCCGCGGAAGGTGACCTCGCCCGCGTCGGGCTTCTCCAGCATGGCGAGGAGCCGCAGCAGGGTGGATTTGCCGGCCCCGTTCGGCCCGAACACCGCGAGCATCTCGCCCTCGCGCAGTTCGATGCGGCCTACCTCGACGGCCACCCTTCCGCCGTAGACGCGGCGCAGCCCGGCGCCGCCGAGAAGCGGCCCGTCGGCGGCGTTCACGTGGCCCGGCCGCGGCGGATCGTGCGCCGTCCGAGCAGGAGGAGCACCGCGTTCACGCACAGGGCGATGAGCATGAGGACGATCCCCATGGCGATCGCGACGTCGAAGTTGCCGCGCCGCGTCTCCAGCACGATCGCCGTCGTCATCACCCGGGTTTCGCCGAGGATGTTGCCCCCCACCATCATCACCGCGCCCACCTCGCTGATGATGGCGCCGAACCCCGCCGCCACCGCGGCCACGAGCGACGTCCGCACCTCCCGCAACTGCAGGACGATCGCCTGCCGCCGGCTTGCGCCGAGCGCCCGCGCCTGGAGGGCGATGTCCCGGGGGATGTTCTCGACCGCGGCGAGGCTCACCGCGGCGATGTACGGGCCCGCGAGGATCGCCTGGGCGCCGATCATGGCGGCCGGCGTATAGAGCAGTTGCAGGTCGCCGAGCGGCCCCGCCCGCGACAGCACGAGGAAGACCCCGAGGCCGACCACCACGGGAGGAAAGGCGAGCCCCGCGTTGATCACGGCGACCAGGGGCAGGCGAAGCCGGAACCGCGTCAGCCCGACCGCGATCCCGATGGGGAGCCCGATGACCATCGCCAGTAGGAGCGCCGACCCGCTGATCTGCAGCGAGCGGAGGATGACGTTCCAGACGTACAGGTCACCCGACGTGATGAGCCGGAGAGCCTCGAGCAGCGGATCCACGGGCCGAATCTAGTTTGCCGGATCGTCGCCGGGCCACGGGGCGAAGAGGGCCTCGCCGCCGCCGCGCACCCGGAAATCCGCGATGGCGCGGCGTCCGCCTGCGGAGCGCAGCCAGTCCGCGAACACCGCGGCGCGTTCGCCCCGGAACGCGGCCCGCGGCGCGAGCAGCGAGTAGACGTTGCGCAGCGACGGGTGGCCCTCGACGAGCGCCTCCAGGTGGAGCGCCTCCGACAGCATCGCGAACGTCGCATCGTCCGTGAGGACGTAGGCGCCGCGTTCGCTGGCCACGTGCAGCGTCGTCGCCTGCCCCTGCCCCGACTCCACGTACCACGCGCCCGCGGCCGCCGCGCCCGCCTCGCGCCAGAGGGCGATCTCCCGGTAGTGCGTGCCCGAACTGTCGCCGCGCGAGACGAAGCCGTACTCCCCCCGTGCCAGGGTCGCGAACGCCTCGGACGGGGAGGCGGACCCGCGAATCCGCGCCGGATCCGAGGGCGGCCCGGCGATCACGTATCCGTTGACGAGGACGGGACTCCGTCGAGGCGCGTGACCCGCCTCGACGAAGCGGGCCTCGGCGGCGGGCGCGTGCACGAGCAGGAGGTCCACGTCTCCCGTCCGGCCGAGTTCCAGCGCTTCGCCGCTCCCCGCGATGACCGTGCGCACCCGGAGCCCGGGATGATCTTCGTTGAAGCGGGCGACCAGGTGTTCGAGCAGACCCGAGTCGTAGGTGGAGGTCGTGGCGCCGAGCACGAACGTGTGCGCGTCCGTCCCGCACCCCCCGGCGCACACGCCGCCGCCGAGGGCGAAGATGAGGGCGAGTCTCAGCCGTGGCGTATCCACCGCAGCACCTGCGGCAGGTTGGCGCGCTGGCCCTTCATCAGAATCCCGACCCGGAAGATGCGGCCCGCGACCCACGCCGCCCCGAGGACGAAGACTCCCAGCAGCACCAGCGACACGAGCCACTGCCACACCGGAACCGAGGTGGCGAACAGCCGCGCCGGCATCACCAGCGGACTGAAGAACGGCACGAGGGAGAGGATGACGCCCCAGCCGGCGTTCGGGCTCTGGATCACGCCCTGCGTCGCGATGAAGGGGAGGATGATCAGCATCGTGATCGGGAGCATCACCTGCTGGGCGTCGTGCTCGTTGCTGATCGTCGCACCGGCGCCCGCGAACATGCCCGCGTAGAGCAGGTAGCCGAAGATGAGAAAGAAGAACATCAGCACGAGCGTGCCCCACGGGACCGGGATGCTCGCGAGGTCGATCCCGGCCTCCGCGAGCGTGGAGGCCCCGGCGGTGAGGCCGTACACCGCCGCGAGCGCGAAGACCAGGGCCCACACGGCCATCTGCGCGATGCCCACCGCCCCGACGCCCACGATCTTGCCCAGCATCAGCTCCCACGGGCGCAGCGAGGAGACCATGATCTCGACGATGTCGGACTGCTTCTCCTCGAGGATCGCCCGCACGATCATCTGCCCGTAGATGAGCAGGATGAAGTAGAAGAAGAACGCGATGCCGAAGCTGAGCGCCCGGTAGATATCCTGGGAGCGCGCCTCGCCGGACTCCGTGACGTTGATGACGTCGAACGAGGTCCGCTGGAGCAGCGCGCCGGGATCGATGCTCTGCACGCCGATCGAGCGCAGGCGCGCCCGCACCGATGCCCGCTGAAGGGCGCCCCGCACCGAGCCCTCGATGACGGAGGGAACGCTGGCCCGCGCGAGCAGCGTCGTCCGCCCGTCGTCCCCCCCGGCCTCGTCGCCCCCTTCGTCCGCGTCCGGCGTCTCGCCCGGCATCTCCGCGGAGCGCCGGCCCGCGCCCCTCGGGATCATCAACAGCAGGTCGTAGGACGAGTCGGCGAGCCGCGTCCGCGCCTCGTCGACCGACAGCTCCTCCATGTCCGCGGCCCGCACGGCGTCGAGCGAGTCCGCGAGAAACTCCTCGACGAGGAGATTTCCTATGAGCCCGGCGGGATCGGCGACCCCGATGACCCTGCGCTCGTCGCCCGCATCCGTCGCGCTGCTCACCGCGAGGAAGCCGGCGAGGCCGCCGAGCCCGACGATCAGCACGGGGAGGCCCAGCGTAGAGAGGAGGAACCACTTGGACTTCACGCGCAGCACGAACTCCCGGCGGATCACGGCCGCGACCCTGGGCGTGAACGGGTTCATGCGGCCGCCTCGTCGTCTTCGCTCTCGTCCTCATGCGAGAGGCCGGCCTCGGTCGCCTTCTCGATGAAGATCTGGCGCAGCGAAGGCTCGATGAGTTCGAAGCGCGAGATCAGGGCGCCGCTGTCCACCGCGCGCCGCAGCAGCGCCTGGGGGTCCGCCCCCTCCAGCATGCGGACCTCCACGTACGTGCCGTGCGCGGAGATGTCCTCGATGAGGTCGGGCGCATCGAGGAACGTGGGGTTCCCCTCGAAGGAGAGCGCGATGTCGCGCCGCCCCGCCGCGGACTTGATGTCGCGGACGCGCCCATCGAGCACCTTGGTCGCCCCCGCGATCATGCACACGCGCTCGCACAGCCGCTCGGCGTCCTCGATGAGGTGCGTCGAGAGCAGAATCGTGGCCCCGGCGCGCTGGCGCTCCTGCAGGAGTTGCTTGAACAGTTCGACATTCAGCGGGTCGAGGCCGCTGAACGGCTCATCGAGCACCAGCAGGTCGGGCTGGTGGAGGATGACGCCCAGGAACTGGGCCTTCTGCGCCATCCCCTTCGAGAAGGTCTCCACCTTGTCGTCCGCCCGGTCGCCGAGACCCACGGCATCCAGCCCGGCCCGGGCGCGCGCGAGCGCCTCCTTCCGCTTCAGACCCTTCAACTGGCCGAAGAACGCGAGGTGGTCCGTGGCCGTCATCTTCTGGTACAGGCCGCGCTCCTCCGGCAGGTACCCGATGCGCTGGCGCATGGCCTCGACGTTGGGAGAGCCGAAGACCGCCACGGAGCCGGTGTCGGGCCCGATGATGTCGAGGATGATGCGGAGCGTCGTGGTCTTACCGGCGCCGTTCGGGCCGATGAGCCCGTAGATCGATCCCTGCGGGATCTCGAGGTCGAGATCGCGGACCGCCGTCTTCTTGTCGAAGCGCTTCGAGACGCCCCGGAGGCGAATGGCCGGTGTATTCACGGCCCCGATGATACGGACTGCCTGCACCCGTCGCCACGCAGCCGCGCTGTCGATATATTGAGAATTCCCCTCGTTTTGCCGAATCCAACCCTCCATGGGGAGGTTAGATGGCGATCTTCCGCGTCCTGTACTACCGCGACATCACCGTAGGAAGCGGTGGTCGCATCACGATTCCCCTGGAGATGCGCGACCATATGCGGCTGACCGACGGCGATGCGTTGAAGGTGCGCCTCGAGGAAAGCGAATCCGGCCAGCGCCAGTTCACCGTCTGGAAGACGGAATCCAGCCCCAACATCTAGCGGCACATCCGGCGGCTGCCACGGACTGCCTAGGAGCGGGCGCCGTAGTTGATGGCCATCGTGCCCATCATCAGGTCTTCGTAGCCGCACTCCATGAAGCCGGCCGCTTCCATCCTGCGGACCATCTCCCGCTGGTCCGGAAACCTCCTCAGCGACTCGGGGATGTACACGTAGGATTCCGGGTCGCGGTGAATCGCCCAGCCCGCGATCCGCGTGGAGACGTTGAGGTATCCGAGGTAGAGGCGGCGCAGCGCCGCGGAGCGCGGGTGGCCGAAGTCGAGCGAGATGAGCCGTCCGCCCGGGCGCAGGCAACGGAAGGTCTCGGCCAGCGCGGCGTCCAGACCGGCGAAGTTCCTCAGGCCGTAGCCGACGACGACGCGGTCGAACGCGCCATCGGGGAAGGGCAGGCGGAGCGCATCGGCCCCGATCCAGCCGGCGAGGTCCGGGCCCGGCCGTGCGCGCCCCACCCGCATCATCTCCGGGGTGAGGTCGGCGGCGACGACCCGGATCTCGAACGCGTCGCGCGCGGCGTGGTCCAGCGCGCCCCGGGCGAGGTCTCCCGTTCCGGCCGCGAGGTCGAGGACGCGGTGGCCCGGGTGCAGCTCCGCCCGCTCGAGCAGCCGGCGCTTCCAGCGGCGGTGGAGGCCCACCGACATGAGGTCGTTGGTGAGGTCGTAGCGGCTGGCCACGCCCGCGAACAGCCGGCGGACGTAGCGTCGCTTGTCCGCCGGCCGTTCGATCTGGCCGGAGATGCGTCGATTGAGCTTCAAGGGGCGCGGCTCCTCACGGGTGAGGCGCCACGTTAACGCCGGTCGTCGTCCTCCGCTGCCGTTCCGAGCAGGTCCAGGTCGCGCACCGTCTCCACGAGTCGGATGAACTCGCCGCGATAGCCCCGCGGATCGTCCCCCCGTCCTCTCTCCGCCAGCGAGATGACGTCATCCGCCGAGAGCGCTCCGGCGTGGGGCGAGTCCCGCAGCAGCATGCCGAACCCCGCCACGGCCGCGGCGAAGCGGAAGCTCCGCGAGGGGGACCGGGAGCGGTCCGCGACCGGAAGCGCCAGCAGCCTGCTCTCGGAGCCGTCCGGGTCCTTGTACCGGACCTTCACGTAGAGCAGTTCGTCCTCGAACGTGCCCGGGGCGGCTTCGGCGGGAGGCGGGGGCTCGGCCGCCGGCTGGTACCGCAGCGGGTCCACGCTGCGCGGGACCGGGAGCCCCGCGGGCACGACCTCGTACAACGCGGTCACCGTGTGGCCGGCCCCGAGTTCGCCCGCGTCCTTCGTGTCGTCGTTGAAGTCCTCGTCGTCGAGCAACCGGTTCTCGTACCCGATGAGCCGGTACGCGGCCGCGCGCGCGGGGTTGAACTCCACCTGCAGCTTCACGTCCTTCGCGACCGTGAGTAGCGTCCCTCCCATCTCCTCCACGAGCACCTTCCGGGCCTCGAGGAGACCGTCCACGTAGTGGAAGTTCCCGTTCCCGCGGTTCGCGATCCCCTCCATCTTCGAGTCCTTCAGGTTCCCGGTGCCGAAGCCCAGGACCGTGAGGAAGATCCCGCTCTCCCGTTCGTTCTCGATGAGGCGCATCATCGCCTCGTCGCTGGAGGCGCCTACGTTGAAGTCCCCGTCGGTCGCGAGGATGACGCGGTTGTTGCCGTCTTCGACGAAGTGCTCCCGCGCCACGTCGTAGGCGAGCGCGATCCCGGCGCCGCCCGCCGTGCTTCCGCCGGCCTCCAGCCGCTGCACGGCCGACAGGATGCGGGCGCGCCGGTCCCCCGGCGTCGGGGGAAGCACGAGCCCCGCCGCGCCCGCGTAGACGACGATCGCGACCTGGTCCTGCGGCCTGAGTTGCTCGATAAGCAGGGCGAAGGCCCTCTTCAGCAGCGGGAGCTTGTCGGGCGGCGACATGGACCCGGACACGTCGACCAGGAAGACGAGGTTGCTCGGCGGCAGGTTCTCCGTGTCGACGGAGGGCGCTTTCAGCCCGATGCGAACGAGCCGGTGCTCCGGCTTCCACGGCGCATCCCACACCTCGGTGACGACCTCGAAGGGACGGTCCCCCGGCGCGGCATCCCACTCGTACGGGAAGTAGTTGATCATCTCCTCGATCCGAACCGCGTCGACGGGCGGCCGCTCCCCCGCCTGGATGAAGCGCCGGATGTTGGCGTACGACGCGCGGTCCACATCGATGGAAAAGGTGGAGAGCGGCGACTCGCCGACGCGGCGGAAGCCGTTCTCCTCGATCAGGGCGTACGACTCCGTGTTGTGGAACGGGTGCGTCTCCGCCACCGTCGTGACGGTCGCGCTGAGGGGCACCAAATCCCTCAGTCGCAACGGCAGCTGCTCGACGGTGAAGTCCAGCGTTACGGTCTCGCCCGCCGTCACGGTGACCCGTCTGCTGGCCTCCCGGTAGCCGATCAACCGGACCGTGACGACCTGCTCCCCCGCCGGCACGCCCGGAAGCGAATACGCGCCCTCCGCGCCGGTCAGCGTCCCGATCGTCGTCCCCGCCACGAAGACCTGCGCGCCGCCGACCCCGGTGTTGGCCGTCGCGTCGGACACCCGTCCCTGCACCGTCCCCGTCTCCGGCTGGGTCCCGGACTGGGCGTGAGAAAGAGTCGGGCCCGCGATCGCGAGCATCAGCGCGAGCAGGGCGCCGATCCGGGATCGGGTGCCGTGAACGTTCGTCGTCGCCATGGTCGCGTTGCCTCCTGTCCAAGGCCGAATCCGGGAGCGGCGAGCCCCCGCCCTACACCCGTAGACGCCACGAACGGAAAAAGGGTGACATCGCGATCCGCCGTCGCGTCGCGGGTTCCGGCGGGCTTGCATGTCCCCGGGAGACGGTATACCATGTATACATGCCTTTGCCTCGCCCCCTCTGCACGCGCGTCTCACGCGAAGTCGAGTCGGAACTCGAACGCGTCTTCCTCGAGCAGCAGTGGACCCCGTCGGAGGGACTCAGGAACATCCTCCTGGAGTGGCTCGCGCTGCAGAGTTTCCCCCAGGTCGAGTTTCGGGAGACCCGGGCGGGCCGCCGGGCGGCCCTGCGCGGCGGGCCGGAGGTATGGGAGGTCGCGACCGCGGCCGGCCCCGGCCGGGCGATGAGCGCTGCCGTGGGCCAGCGCTTCGCCGGGATGCGCACGGAGGCGCTGGAGGAAGCCCTCGCCTACGCCAAGGAATACGCCGACCAGATCGACTCCATCGTCGCCCGCGAAGAACGCCTCGCCGGCCTCTGACCGACAGGCCGTGGCAAGCCCCGCTGTGCCACGGCCCGCTAAACCTTCGTCAGTGCCTCGAGGAGGACGCGGGCCTTGTGGCGGGTCTCTTCCCACTCGCGTGCGGGTTCGGAGTCGTAGACGATTCCCGCGCCCGCCTGCGCGTACACGCGGTCGCCAACGGAGAGCAGCGTGCGGATGACGATCGCCATGTCGAGGCTCGTGGCCCCGTAGCCGACGTAGCCGGCCGCTCCGCCGTAGGGTCCGCGACGGGTCGGCTCGAGTTCGTCCAGGATCTCCATCGCGCGCACCTTGGGGGCGCCGGTGAGCGTGCCGGCGGGGAAGCAGGCCTTGAACGCGTCGACGGCGTCGGCTCCGTCCCTCAGCGACCCCGCCACCTCGCTCACGAGGTGCATCACGTGGCTGTAGCGCTCGATCTCCATGAAGCGCGACACCTCGACGGAGCCGGGACGGGCGACGCGGCTCACATCGTTGCGGCCGAGATCCACCAGCATGAGGTGCTCCGCCCGCTCCTTCTCGTCGGCGAGCAGCTCGCGCGCGTGCCGCTCGTCCTCCGGCGGCGTGGCCCCGCGCGGGCGCGTCCCTGCGATCGGGCGCACGGTGACGATCCCGTCTTCGACCCGGACCAGCGTCTCCGGGGAGGAGCCGATGAGGCGCATGCCGTCCAGTTCGATGAAGAAGAGGTAGGGCGACGGGTTGCTGCGCCGGAGCGCCCGATAAAGCTCGAGGGGGTCGCCGTCGTAACGGGCGGCCGCACGCTGCGAGACCACGACCTGGTAGGCGTCGCCCGCCACGATGTACTCGCGAATCCGCTCGACGGCCGCCTCGTAGTCGTCCCGCGAGCGGTTTCCGGCCACCTCCGGCGCGCGCGCCGCGCCGTTGCCGAGCGGCCCCAGCCCGTGCGGGTTCTGCAGGCCGCGCACCCAGTCGGCGAGCCGGTCGGCGGCGTCCCCGTACAGTTCGGCCGGATCGTCGCCGGGCGCGACCGGGACGGCCGCCACGGCGATGGCCCGCGAATAGAGGTTGTCGATGATGAGCGTGTGCTCCGTCGACAGGAAGCAGGCGTCGGGCACGCCGAGGTCGTCGGGCGGCGCCGCCGGCAGGCGCTCGAGCCAGCGCACCGTGTCGTAGCCGAAGAAACCGACCGCGCCGCCCCAGAACCGCGGCAGGACAGGGACTTCGACCGGTTCGTAGCGCGTGATCCAGGCCTCGAAGGCGCCGAAGGGGTCGCTCGTGGCTTCGGGTTCTCCCCAGCCCGCGCCCGGCGTCCACCGCCGGATCTCCGGGCCGTCGAGCCGCCAGGCCTCCCGGGGCTCCGAGCCGAGAAAGCTGAATCGCGCCCAGCGCTCCCCGCCCTCGACCGACTCGAGCAGGAAGGAGAACGGCCCGCGCCGCAGCTTCGAGAACGCCGTGACCGGCGTGTCCAGGTCGAACGGGATTTCGAGGGCCACGGGCACCATCCGCCCGGGCTCGGCGAGGCGGGAGAATTCGGCAAAGTCGGGGATGACGGATACGCCGTTCATGCGCCCAAGGTAGCAGCCCGCCGGGGGGACGGGGACCGACGGGGACACGCGCCCGGATCACCTTGTCGGGCGTAGGCCTTTCGTCTACTCTCTCAGGTCCGGTTCGATCCGGCGAGGACGGCTCCCATCCCCCGACGGGGTTCAGATCCAACCGCAGGCCGAGGATTGCTCGGCAGCCCAATTCGGTAGCCCAATGAGGAAGCGATGAACACCACCGATTACATCTCTCAGGTCGACACGTGGAGCGCGCACAACTACCACCCGCTTCCCGTCGTGCTCGAGCGCGGCGAGGGCGAGTGGGTGTGGGACGTGGAGGGCCGCCGGTATCTCGACATGCTGAGCGCCTATTCCGCGGTGAACCAGGGACACCGCCACCCCCGCATCATCGAGGCGCTGCGCGCGCAGGCGGAGAAGCTCACGCTCACGTCGCGCGCCTTCCACAACGACCGCATGGGCCCGTTCCTCCAGCAGTTGTGCGAGATGACCGGGTTCGAGCGCGCGCTGCCGATGAACACCGGCGCCGAGGGCGTGGAGACCGCGATCAAGGCGGCCCGCAAGTGGGGCTACACCGTGAAGGGCGTGGCCGAGGACCGGGCCGAGATCATCGTCTGCGAGCAGAACTTCCACGGTCGGACGACGACCATCGTCGGCTTTTCCTCGGATGAGGGATCCACATTCGGGTTCGGTCCCTTCACGCCGGGCTTCGTGCCGATTCCCTACGGCGACGCGGACGCGCTCGAGGCGGCGATCACGCCGAACACCGTCGGCTTCCTCGTCGAGCCCATCCAGGGAGAGGCGGGCGTGGTGGTGCCGCCCGACGGCTTCTATGCGCGGGCGCTGGAAATCTGCCGGACGAACGGCGTCCTCATGATCAACGACGAGATCCAGACGGGCCTGGGGCGGACGGGCAAGCTGTTCTGCGCCGACTGGGAGGCGGATCGCGGCGACATCATGATCGTCGGGAAGGCGCTCGGCGGGGGCGTGTTCCCCGTCTCCGGGATCCTCGCCAACTCGGCGATCATGGACGTCTTCCATCCGGGAGACCACGGCTCGACGTTCGGCGGGAATCCGCTCGGCGCGGCCGTGGGGATGGCGGCGCTGGATGTGATCCGGGACGAGGACCTGCCGGGGCGCTCGAATGAACTGGGCTCCTGGTTCAAGGGAGAACTGGAGGCGATCGACTCGCGGCACGTGGACCACGTGCGCGGGCGGGGCCTGTTCATCGGCGTGGTCGTGCGGGACGAGTCGGGGTCGGCGCGTCCGTTCTGCGAGGCGCTGCAGGCGCGCGGGATCCTCGCCAAGGAGACGCACGAGCAGGTGATCCGGTTCGCGCCTCCGCTCACGATCGAGAAGGCGAGCCTGGAATGGGCGCTGGAGAACATCGCCGAGGTGCTGGAGGGCGCGGCGGTCGCCGTCGCCTAGCCGGCTCGGCGCCTGACCGGGAGCCTCGGCCGCTCCCGGAAGCTCTCCTCCGGTCGACCGGCCGCGGCGCATCGTCGCCGCGGCCCGGTCGTCCCCCGGGTCCGCCCGTCGATTCACCCTCCGGCGGTCCGCCCGATCCACGCGCAACCGATCCCCGCGCAACCAATCCCCGGTTGCCTGTGTCACCGGTCCAGAAGCAGAAGAAGCGGAAGAACCGACGTGTACCCGGAGACCCCGGCACGGTGACGGAACCGCAACTCATTCAGCGGCTCAGGGACGGAGACCAGGACGCGGCGCGCGCGTTGTACGACGCGCACGTCGACCGCGTGTTCCGGATCTGCTACCGGTTCGCGGGCGAGGACCATCTCGCCCAGGATTTCACGCAGGAGACGTTCGTGCGGGCGTTCACGAAGATCGACACGTTTCGCGGCGAGGCCGCGTTCGGGACGTGGCTGGGATCGATCGCCACGACCGTGTCGCTGAACGGGCTCCGCAAGGTGAAGCGCTTTCGCAGCCGCGAGACCGCGCTGCACGAGGACCTGCGCTCGACCCGCGGGGTGCACGGCCTCGAACCCGACGTCAAGGAGCGGCTGCACCGCGCCATCGACGAGCTTCCCGCCGGCTATCGCACCGTCTTCCTGCTGCACGACCTCGAGGGCTACACGCACGAGGAGATCGGGGCGATGCTCGGCATCAAGGCCGGGACGTCCAAGTCGCAGCTCTTCCGCGCGCGCAGCCGCCTGCGGGAGAAGCTCGCGGATTTCGCGGGAGAATGGGCATGCTGAAGGATCGCATGGACGACGCGAGCCGCTTCGCCCGGTTCGTCCGCCGGGAGGCGGCCGACTACCACGACCCGCCGGAAGCCCCGGCAGAGGCCATGTGGGCCGGGATCGAGGCGCGGCTCGGGGCGGCGGCGAAGCCTGTCTCTCCGGGCGTGACGGACGACGCCTCGGACGCGGCCGTGGACCTCGGGGACGGCTTGCCCGGCGCCGGCGGGGTCGTCGATCGCCCGTTCGATGTGCTGGGCTACCACGACCCGCCGCCCGCGCCGCGCGAGGCGATGTGGGAACGCATCGAGGCGGAGTGGGAGGCGGAGTGGGTCGCGCGGCAGCCGGAGGACCCCGGCGCGCGCACGGCGGCCCGCGGCCCGCTGCGGCTGGTCGTGGCCCGGACGTTCGGGCGGCGGCCCGGCCGGACGACCGTGTGGCTGACGGGCGCCGTCGCCGCTTCGGTCGCGCTGGCCGTGGCGCTCGACCGTGGCGCCCAGCTCCCGGTGCTCGCCGAGCCGGAAACCGTCGCCGCGACGACGACGGCACCGACCACGGCGGCACCGGTGACGGCGGCACCGATGTCGGTCGCCGCCACCGACTCCGGGCCCCTCGCGCCGACGGCCGCCGAGGAAGCGCTGGCGCTCTCCGTCCTCGAGGAGCCGCTGGAGACGAACCGGCAGTTCGCCGCGGCCGATCCGCCGCCGGCCGCGGCCCCGGCCGCGACCCCGGGCCGGCCCGAAGCGGACCCGCCGCTCCGAGACGCCGCCGCCGAATACGACATGTCCCGGATCTCGCGTCACCTGGACCGGACCCAGGCCCTGCTCGTCGCGTTCCGCACGGATATCGGAACCGACGAATCGCAGCGCGATCTGGCCAGGTGGGCGCGCGAGTTCCTGGTCGAGACCCGTTCGCTGCTCAGCACGCCCGCCGCGGAAGGCCAGCGGGAGCGCGCGCTGCTGCAGGACCTCGAACTCGTCCTCGTGCAGATCGCGCGCCTCGGCCCGGACGCCCCGGACTTCGAGCGCGAACTGGCCCGCGAGAGCGTGGAACGGCAGGGGACGCTGATGCGGCTCCGGTCCGTGAGCGGCACATGAGGCGGCACATGAAGCGGCACGTGAATGAACCGTATGGAGGCATGATATGAATAATCGCGTAAGACACCTGACGTGGACCGGGCTGCTGCTGGCCGGCCTCGCGATCGTGGACGCCGCGCCCGCGCGCGATGCGCTGCCCGTGCTCGGGGCGGAGACCCTTGCCGCGCAGACTGTCCAGCAGGAAGAGGTGGCGCGATTCCTCGAGGCACGCCGCGCCATCAACGCGGAGGAGTTCGAACGCGCGGTGGCGCTCTTCCAGGCGGTGCGGACCGAATCCGCCCTGACGACGCCCCCGTTCGAGCCCGATTCCTACTACTGGGAGGCGTTCGCCCGCTATCGCCTCGGCGACCTGGCCGAGGCGCAGTTGCTGCTCGAAATACTCACGGTCGGATTCCCCGAGGCGCGCCCGGCCGATCCTCGAATGCATAGGCAGGCCGGGCGGCTGTACCACGACGCGCGGGCCCTGCAATTCGAGATCCGAGGCCAGCTCGCGTCTCAGGGCGACGCCGGCGATGCGGAGCGGCTGCTGCGCGAGGCGGAGGAGACGCTCGACGTCGCCGCCACGACGCCCGGCTTTCGCGTGATGCCCATGGAGGTGGCGGGCCGCACCGTCACGCTTCCCGTACGAGTGGCCGACCTGACGGCTGTGCCGGACTCGGTGGCCGCCGATTCGCTGGCCGTCTTGATGGGTGAGGCTCAGGGCGAGCCGGACGCACAGGACGCGGCGGACGCGCCGGACTACCTCCAGCGATTGGCGGAGTCCGCGGAGAGCATCACCGATTTCGAGCGGCAGGTGGCGGACTACCAGCGGCTGGCCTTGGACGTCGATCTGCTGCGGGTCGATTGGCAGCGGGCGGAATACCAGGAGGCCTGGCCCAACGCGTCGCAGGAGCGGGGGACGTGCGACGACGTGTCGGTGCAGTTGGCGGCGCTCGAAGCGGTCATGCGCTACGAGAACGAGATCAACCGGATGCAGGTGCTTCGCGATGTCCTGGCCCGTGACGACGAGTGTTCGCCGCGGCTGCACGAGGAGGCGGTCCAATTCGTCGCGAGACAGGGAACCGAGGAAGCCGAGGACGTACTCCTCGGCATCTTCGAGACCCATTCGGAGAGGTCCGTCCGCAGGCACGCGCTTCAGGAAATGTGGCGTTTCGACTCCTGGGATGCGTACCAGGTGCTCAAGCAGACGCTTGAGGACTCGGACGACTACGCCATGCAGAGCGATGCGATCGAAGCCCTCCGCAGGAGTGAGTTCGAGGGGACGACAGCCGGTGCCGCCTGGATGCAGTACGGACTCCGCAACGGCGCCGTGAATGCGCTCGTCAACGCGGCCCTCGATGATTCCAAGTCGGAGAGTATCCGCAACGCGGCGATCAGAGCGGTGGGCCGTCGGGATGACGTGCAAGCCGCCGCCTTTATTCCGCTCTACGAACGACTCGATTCGGATGACCTCAAGGAGTCCGTGCTCCGCGCCGTGCAACCAAGAGTGCGCGAAGAAGAGGACATGGAGACGGCTGCCTGGGCGCGCTCCGTTGCCTTCGACACGGAGGAGTCCGAAGACGTGCGCGAGGAAGCCTTCACCGCATGGGCGGGTCACCCGACGGTGACGGTGGCGTACCTCGCCGACCTGTACGGAGAGATTTCGGAGCCCTTCCTGAAGATGCAGGCCATCTACGCCATCTTCGAGCGGGCCGATGCCGACTCCGAAGTCCCTCGGGTGCTGATGGAACTGATCCGCAACGAACCCGACCATGAGGTGCGGGAGCGCGGTATCTACTGGCTCGGCCGCACGGGATCCGAAGAAGCGGTGGACTTCCTCCTCGAATTGCTGCGCCCTCCGGTCGCGGATACACTGCCTTCTCCGGCCACCGATACGGTGCCGAAGCGGCCCGGATGAGACGCTTCACAGGAGTCGACGTCTCGATTCCGGGTGGTTGAGACCGAGACTCCTGGATGGGTGCGAATCCCATGAGACTCCGCCGCGTGGTGCCCGTCGCGGTCGTGCTCCTGGCCGTGACGGCGGCGCCGAGCCTGGGCCAGGTAATCGAGGGGCCCGACGGACCGGTCGAGTTCGTCGGGTTGCAGGAGTGGACCGCGCGCGAACTCTTCGACGCGATCCAGGAACTGGCCCCCGGCCAGCCCTTCCACGCCTGCGCGGCCGTCATGGAGCGCGACCTCGGATTCGCCGACGCGGCGGCCATGTCGTACCGCACCACGGGGTCCGACGAGGTCTACACAGTCGTAGTCGGCGTGGAAGACGCCACGCGCGTCCGCCCCCGCACGATCGGCAGCGACACCCTCGTCCTGCCGGAGGCCCTGGAAAGCCTGAAGGCGTTGGGGGAAGAGGACCCCGGGTTGCTGAGTCTGGCCGCCCAGGTGCTCTACGCACGGGCCGATGCCGACCGCACCGCCGAGGTGGCCGGGTGGACGGGAGTCGACGCCGAGGCCCTTGCCGAGGTGTGGAGCCTGCTCGACCGCGCGGATGGGAGGCGCGACGACCGCCTCGCTCTCGAACTTCTGGAGAGGGATTCCTCGTGGGAAACGCGCGAGATCGCCGCGTTCGTGCTCAGCAACTTCCCGGATCGCGACGCGACATGGCACGCGCTCGTCCTCTCCATGACGGATCCGGAGGGACGAGTCGGCGCAATGGCCGGCGGCGTGCTCCGGGGGCTGACCGCCTCCGGCGAGTCGCTGCGCCCGGTGGACTGGGCTCCGGCGGAAGAGCCACTGCTGGCGCTCTTCGACGGGACGAACCCGTGGCACTTCTCCACAACGCTGCGGGTTCTCGTCGCGACGGGCATCGCACCCGAGTTCGGCCGGCGGCTGGCCCGCGAACGACCCGACCTCCTGCTCGCCTACGCGGGAGCCGAGCACCGCGGGACGCGCGCGCCGGCCATCACCTTCCTCCAGGCCATCAGCGGCGAGGACTTCGGCACGGATGTCGAGGCCTGGGCCGAATGGATCCACGGCCAGCCGGACTGACGCGCAGGGACTGACGCGCAACCAAAGCCGCAGCTGACCGTGTCCCCGATTCAGCAAGACTGAACCGAATCTGGGGGAGAGCGTCATGCGTCAGTGGCTCCGTGCAGGTGTGTGCCTTCCACTCCTGACCCTTGTCGTCGCCTTCTTCGCCGCCTGCGTTCGGGATGACGCCGCGGGCCCGGGAGTTTTCACTCCGGAACTCATCAGCACGGCCGCCGTGCCGCTGAGCGAGAGCGAGGAAGTCGCGCTGCTCGCGGACGAGCGCACGGCCTGCCTCATCGACTCCTACGAAGGGCAGATCCGCTGCGTGACGAGGGAAGGCGGCGTCGTCGGAGTCTTCGGGCGCGAGGGCGAAGGTCCCGGCGAGTTTATCGATCCCGCGTATCTCGCGCGCGGCGAGGCGGGAACCGTCGGCGTGGTGGATACCGACCTGGGCCGCTTCACGGTCTTCGAGCCATCGGGCGGCTGGGTGTCGGACATAATGCTGCCGGAGGTGTTTCAGCCCTTCCCGTCCTTCGGCGCCGCGGTTTCGGGCGTGTCGCTGGACTTCATGGTGATGCTCGGCCGGATGTCCGGATCGCTGATGACCCGGTACGACGTGGACCTCGCCTCCGGGGAAGTCCTGCGGCAGGAAGAGTCGCCGCCCGGGCCGTGGGACGTCGACTGCGAGCAAGTTGTCCACGGCATCCCGGACCCGGCCGGGGGCTGGGCGTTCGTGGCCTGCGAAGGGCACCTGATCTTCGTCGGCGGCACCGGCGACGCTACCGTGCTCCGCGCCCCGCTGTACGTCCCGGAACTCCCGAACGAGCAGGACGTGGCCCGGACGGAAGAGGAACTCCTGGCCCTGAACCGGTCTCAGGGTCTGCCGCGCACGCCCGCCACCGACGAGGCGTTGGAGCGCTACCGCGCCACTCCGAAGAACTACTACCTGCGCGCGGGCGAGCAGTTGTTCGACGCCGCCAACCGCTACTGGATCGCCACCCAGCGCGACCAGCACGAATGGTCCTGGCTGGACGTGTACGAGAATGCCGCATACCTCGGGTCGGTGCGGGTCCGCGACCGGCTCCGCGCCTTCGACATCCTGGGCTCGACCCTGGTCGTGCTGGTCGACCGGCAGGTCGGCCCGGACGATGGCGACGGGCTTCCCGATCGAGCCCTCGACTGGTACGACATCGCCGACTTGCCCTTCGCCCGGTGATGCACCGCGCACAGCCGCTGAGCCGCATACTCACGCCGAGCCGCATACCGGTCCTGGCGGCGGTCTTCGTCGCCTGCGGGGGGGAGCCCCGGCTTACCGACGACATCGCGGTCCAGGTCCGGGACAGCGCCGGCGTGCGGATCGTCGAGTATGCCGGCCGGCCGGAGGGCGAGGCGCCCTTCGCCCTCGCGGCGGAACCGCGGTACCGGCACGGGGCGAACCCCGGCGACTTCGAATTCCAGTTCATCGACGCCGGCCGGCTCATGCCGGATGGAAGCGCCGTCGTCGCCTGGTACAGCGGCATGGTCGTCCTGAGCCCGGACGGCACGACGCACGAGGTGCTCGCCACCGCCGGAGAGGGACCGGGCGAGGTCATCTCCCCCCACGCGGTGTTCGTCCTGGGCCGGGACAGCGTCCTCGTGCCCGATGATCGTCTGTCCCGCCTGACGCTCTTCGTCGGCGACTCGGTCGCGCGCATCTCGAGCCTCCCTCGGGCGGGGCACTTCGGCGTGGCCGGGATCGGTGCATCCGGCGAGCTGCTGCTCTGGAACCGACACCCCGCCAGTCTCTGGATCGATATCGACACCGAGTGGCTCGCCGGGCACATGACCGTGTTCGATATCGAAACCGGCGCTCTCGACACCGTCGCGTCGTACGACCACTTCCCGAGTCAGCGGTCGGGGGAGGAATCCCCGATCATCCGGTCCATGGGCGAGGTCACGGTGGCCGCGGGGCAGTTCGTCTACACCCGATCCGACCGACCCGAGATCACCTGGCGCCTGCCTGACGGCACGGTCACCCAGATCGTGCGCTGGCGGCCCGAGCCCAACCTGCTGGCCGCGGAACTCCTGGAGCACGGCGAGCCCTACATCCGGGTGCTCTACCGCCGGAATCGTGTAGGGTCCGAAGCTCGGCGCGAGGATCTCATCCAGGAAGCCATGGCCGAGTATCGCGCCATGATCGGCCAGCCGGTCCCGTTCTTCGGCACCCCCTTCGCCGATGCCGACGGCAACGTATGGCTGCCCTCCTACCGCCCCGCCTACCCCGAAGAGGGCTCCCCTTACACCGTCATCTCCCCCGACGGCGAGTGGCTGGGACAGGTAGAGACCCCACTCCGCTTCCGAATCCTCGACGTAACCGAGGGGCTCGTCCTGGGAGTCCTCCGCGACCACCTGGACGTAGAAAGCGTCACCGTCTACGAGCTGATCCCAAGAACTCGGTAGGCAACGCCGGCCAGCGTCACCCGAGGTCCGCTCGGGCTCCGCGCAACCAAGGCGTCGTTGATCGTGTCTCCGGTTCGGTGCGGCTGAACCGATTCCGCCTTCCTTCCCTGGACACGTCATGACAATCCGAATCGCGCGAACGATGCGGACGCCTGGCAGCCCGTGGCAAAACCCTGCGTCAGCGCCGAGAGCGGCGAGGCGCAATCGCCGCTCGAACGCAGCAGGGGGTTTGCCACGGGCTGCCTTGGCCACGCCCGCGCTCATCCTCGGCTCCCTCTCTGTGGTGTGCTCTGTGGCGTGCGGCGGCGGCGACGGCGGCCAGCAGAGCACGGTGCGGGACAGCGCCGGGGTCACGATTGTCGAGAACCAGCGGCCTCCGCTCGACTCGCGGCTGGGGTGGCGGGTCGGCCTGCAAGCCACCGTGTCGATCGGGACGGCGGAGGGTGACCCTGCCTACGAACTCTTCCGCGTCGGCGGCGCGATGCGGCTCTCGGACGGACGGATCGTGGTCGCCAACGCGGGCACCGGCGAGCTTCGCGTGTACGACCCGAGCGGCCTCCACCTCGCCTCATGGGGAGGCCAGGGCGACGGTCCCGGCGAATTCGGAGCCATGGCTCCGAGCGGACTGGAACCGTGGCCGGGCGACTCGCTGATGGCCAGAGATCCGTTCAGCGGCCGGATCTCCATCTTCTCCACGGATGGAACGTTCGGCCGCGCTCTCAGGCTGGAGGGCGGCTACCAGTCGGTCGTCGGACCGCTGCCCGACGGGAGCGTCTTCGCCGCCACGCTCACGACGTTCGAGCGCGGTGAGCCGGGCACCTCGGAGATCATCCGACCGGATGTGGAGTACGGCATCCTCCGAGCGGACGGGAGCGTGCAGCGGGACCTGGGCGCGTACCGCGGATCGGAACTGTACATGGTGAACACGGTCGACGGATCGCCTTTTCCCCGCCCCTATCCCTTCAGTCGCAATGCGTACCCGCTCGTCTGGGCGGATCTGGTCGTCATAACCACCAACGACCGGTACGAGATCCGCGCGTACCGGCCCGATGGGTCGCTCGCGAGGATCGTCCGCCGCGACCACGAGGCCCGCGCGCCGACCCGGGGCGACCTGCGCGACTACGTCGCCCGGCAGAACCCCGACCGGCCCGAGGCGCTGGACGCGGTCGGCGACATGCCGCTCGTCGAGGCGTTCCCCGCCTTCGCCGAAGTGCGCGTCGACCGGCTGGGATACCTCTGGGTCCGGGAATACCGACTTCCGGGAGAGGAGCACCGGCTGTGGACCGTGTTCGCTCCGGAGGGCCGCGCCCTCGGGCTGGTCGAGATGCCCGGGAGCTTCCGCGTCAGAGAGATCGGCGAGGACTACATCCTCGGCACGCGGACCGACGACCTCGGCATCGAATACGTCGAGTCCTGGCCCCTCGACCGCTCCGGCTCGTGAAGCCCGCAATCCCGGTCGCGGGCGCGCTGCTCGCGGGCGCGCTGCTCGCGGGCGTCGCCGCGTGCGCGGATGAGGATGAACGCCCCGCTCCGCCGCCCGATATCCCGGTCTTCGAGGGGGTGATCGACCTCGAGATCGGCGAGGTCGAGGGGGAAGATCCCTACCTGTTCACAAGAATCGGCTCGGTGGTGGCGGACGACCGCGGGCGGGTGATCGTCGCGGACTACCAGACGCACGAGGTGCGGGTGTTCGAGGCGGACGGGCGCTTCGCCTTCCGTCTGGGAGGCCAGGGGGACGGTCCCGGCGAGCTGACGAACCCCTGCTGCATGACGTTCGGGCCCGAGGGTCTCCTGTGGGTGCGGGAGAGCGCCCGCTACAGCGCGTTCTGGCTAGGCGAGGACGGGGCGGAGTACGCGCGCAGCCTGAGGAGCGTCAACGCCTCCTTCAACCTCGTCGCTCCGGTCACCTTCGACGCGGAGGGCCGCGTCGTGGATCTCGGCACGATGGCCGGCGAGACCCGGCTCACGCGCTTCCACCTGGGTCCGGGCATGGCCGTGGACACGGTTCCGATGGCGACGGCCGACGAGCAGGCCACCGGCTTCAGCCCGGTCGACATCAGGATAGGCGACCAGGCTGCCACCTTCTACGTCTACCAGCCCTTCGGTCCGCTGTGGATTCACGGGCACGGGCCGGGCGGCTGGTGGGCCACGGCCGTCAACTCCGCCTACGCGATCGCGCTCCACCACCCCGACGGGAGCACGTCGCGTATCGAAGCGCCGCTGCGGGGACCGGAGTTGAGCCCGGATGAGCGCCGCCGCGCCCAGGCCCGGATCGACCAGGAGAAGGAGAGGTTCGACCTGCGCGACCACCCGTTCGGGGTCCCCGACCGCAAGCCGGTCCTGGCCGAACTCTTCTTCGACCGCGCCGGCCGGCTGTGGGTGGAGAAGACCGGGGTCGACGGAGATGAGATGCGCGAGGCCGATGTCTACCGCGAGGGCACGCTGGAGGCCCGATACCGCTGGCCGCGCCGCGTCGAACACCTCGCGTATCCCGCCTGGGCCACCGAGACGGAACTCTACGGCACGACGCGCGACTCCCTCGACATCTGGCGCGCCGCCCGCGTCCGCTTCACCCGAATCCCGTAGCGGGAGGAACGCGTGAACAACGTCCGGAAGACAACGATCCTGGCGGCTGCCGCCCTGGGGATCTGGTGCGACCCCGCGTCCGGCGACTCGCTTCAGGACTTCCAGGTGCGCGACAGCGCGGGCATCCAGATCGTCGAGAACCGCGGAGACATCCCCGAGTTCGTCCTGCCGGGGCCGGCGACGCTCCGGCTGGGAAGACAGGACGGTCCGCCCGAATACCAGATGTTCCGCGTCCCCGACGCCGTTGAACTGGACGACGGATCCGTCGTCGTCGTGAGCCAGATCGAGCCCCTGATCCGGATATTCGCCGCAGATGGCACGCTCCGGGCGCACTTCGGCTCGCTCGGCGAAGGCCCGCGCGAATTCGGTCTCCCGCAGAGGGTGTGGAAGGCGGGGGCGGACTCCCTCGTCATCTATGACTGGCGCAATCGACGGCTCGCCTACTGGACCGCGGGCGGGAGCTTTCTCTCGGTGAACCCGATGCGCCCGCTCCCGGCCGCCCCGCTGCCCGGCGGGCGCTTCCGGGACGGGAGCGTGCTCGTCACCAGCCTGCTGATGACGCGAGCGCGGGACTTCGCCTGGTCGCCGCTCATCGGTCTCCGCTACGCCGGGTCCGGAGCGCTCCGGGACACGGTGTTCAACGTCCCGGGATGGCACCTCGGACCCGTCGAAATCGCGGGGGAAACGCGGCTCATGCCCCGGCACTTCGAGGGTCTGGCCGGTGCGGCGGCCCTCGACGACGCCATCGCGCTGACGACGGGCAACGCGTACGAGGTCAGGATCCTCGATCCCGGCGGGCGCCTGACCCGACGGGTCCGCTGGACGGGGCGCGACCGGACCGTCAGGCGGGCGCATGTGGACGCGGCGCGGGAGGAGACGCTCCGAAGCGCGCCCCCCGAGGAGCGGCAGCAGGCGGCGAGGTTCTTCGACGCCGCGCCGGCCGCCGAGGAGTTCGGCACCGTGTCCGGACTCCGCGCCACCCCGGCCGGCGGCTTCTGGGTGCAGGAGTGGCGCCGCCCCGGGGATCCGGAGGGCGAGCGCTGGCTCGCGTTTGACGGCGCAGGGCGCCTTCTCGGCCGCATCGCGCTGCCCGCGAGCGCCAGGCTGACCCGTGTCGGCGAGCGGCATCTCATCGTCATCGAGCAGGACGAACTCGACATCGAATACGTCTCCCTCTACCCCCTTCCCACGGCGCTGCAGGATATTGGAGAACGTATGTGAGACCCCGGAATCCGGAGCGGCACACCATGCGGCACGCCATGCGGAACATCGTTCGCACCGCGTTATTCGCGACGGCGGCCTCTTTCGCTGCGTACGGCGGCGTAGAGGGGGCGAGCGCCGGTCTTCAGACGGTCGTGCGGGACAGTGCGGGCGTGACGATCGTGGAGAACGAGGCGCCCGCGGCGGACTCGCGGCTCGGCTGGCGGATCGGGGCGGAGCCCGCGCTCTCGATCGGCGCCGTCGAGGGCGACCCGGCGTACGAACTGTTTCGGGTGGCGGATGCGACCCGGCTGCCGGATGGAAGGATCCTCGTCGCCAACACGGGTTCCGGCGAACTGCGGGCATTCGACGGCTCCGGCACCCACCTGCAATCCTGGGGCGGGGAGGGCGAGGGGCCGGGGGAATTCAGCCGCGGTGCGCCCTCCGGGGTCGGGGCTTGGCCCGGCGATTCCATCTCCGCCTCGGACAGGGGCGCGAGACGGTTCACCGTCTTCGACGCGAACGGCGAACTCGGCCGCACCTCCCGGCTGCCGGATCCCTACCAGAGCCTGGCCGGAGTTCTGCCGGACGGGAAGCTGGTCGTCGTCTCCTCATCCGGGTTTCGCTTCACCGGCGGCGAGTTTCCGGACGGCCTGTCGCGGCGGGAGGTGGAGTACGCGGTCGTCGAACCGGACGGCGGCGTGCATGCGACGCTGGGCACGCATCCCGGCAGCGAGTGGGCGGCCAGTGCCGAAGACATGTCCGTCCGGCCGCACCCCTTCGGCCGCAACCCGATCTCCGCCGTGTGGGGCGACCTGGTCGTGCTGGGCACGAACGACCGCTACGAATTCCGCGCCCACGCCACCGACGGCCGGCTGGCGAGGATCGTGCGGCTGGAGCACGAGGCCAGGCGCCCGACCCGCGCGGACCTGGACGCCCATTTCGCCCGGCGGTACGAGAACCTGTCCGGGCCGGAACGGTCCGCCGCGCTGGCCGACGTGGCCGACATGCCGCTGACCGACGCCTTCCCGGCCTTCACCAGCATCCGCGTGGACGAACTCGATCATCTCTGGGTCGAGGAATACCGCCGCGCCGGCGAAACGCGCCGCATCTGGACCGTATTCGACCCCGCGGGCCGGGTCCTCGGCCGCCTGGAGACCCCGCCGGGCCTGCGCATCTTCGAAATCGGCCCCGACTACCTCCTCGGCGCCACCTACGACGAATTCCAGATCGAATACGTCCAACTCTGGCCCCTCACCCGCTCCAACCCCTGACGGCCCGCCGGCGGCTCGCTCCCGTTGCGGCCGGGGGCTAGTTTCGGCGCGCCACGCGAACCTCGGGAACGGAGCGGCGTAATACCGGCGTGATGAACGGCATCGAGCGCGAGAAGGTCGGTCCGCTGACGTTGCGTCTGTGGGGGCTGTTGACGGCCCTCGCCGTGTGGTCGCTCTACCTGCTGACGATCGCGCCGACGACCGGGTTCTGGGACACGTCCGAGTACGTGACGACGGCGCACATCCTCGGGCTGCCGCACCCGCCGGGGAACCCCGGCTTCGTGCTCGTGGGGCGGGTGTGGTCCACGCTCCTCGAGTTCACGGGACTCCCCGTCGCGCTCCGCATCAACATCCTCAGCGCCACCCTCTCCGCCGGCGCGAGCTTCTTCTCCTTTCTCGCCGTGGCGCGCATGGTCGCGCACTTCCGCGAGAACCGGCACGAGATCCTCGTGGCCTCGATGGTCGCGGTGTGGATCGGGGCCACCGCCTTCACCGTGTGGACCCAGTCGAATCTGAACGAGAAGGTCTACACGCTGTCGCTCTTCGTCGTGTCGCTCGTGAGCTACCTGACGATGCTGTGGGTGGACGAGGCGGACACCGCGCGCGGGAACCGGCTGCTCGTGCTCATCGCGCTCCTGCTCGGGCTGGGCTGGTCGAACCACACCATGTCGCTGCTGCCCGGCCCGGCGCTGGCGCTCTTCGTGCTCCTCCACCGCTGGCGCGCCGCGCTCAACCCCCGCGTCCTCGGGCTCGCCGTGGCGCTGTTCGCGGTCGGCTACTCCGTGCAGCTCCTCTTCGTCCCCATCCGGTCGGCGCAGAACCCGATTATCGACGAGGCGGACCCGGAGTGTACCTCGCTCGTCTCGGCGGTCACCCCGAAGGTGATCGAAGACCGCTTCGGCAACACCAAGTTTTCGGTCGCGTGCGAGCCGCTGGCCCTGTCGCTGATCCGCGACCAGTACGGCCCGGGGCCGATCACGCAGCGCCAGGCCCCGATCTCCGCCCAGTACGCGAACTACTGGCAGTACTTCGACTGGCAGTGGGCCCGCTCGCTGCCGCCGGCCGGCCGGGTCGCCGCGAGCATGCTCTTCCTCTTCCTCGCCCTGGTCGGTCTCTGGACCCACTTCAGGAGCGACCGGAAGACCTTCGTCTACGCGGGCACGCTCTTTTTCACGGTCACGCTGCTGCTCGTCTTCTATCTCAACTTCAAGTACGGCTACTCGCTGTACCTGGAGGAGGTGCCGAACATCCTCCTGCACGAGGTCCGGGAGCGCGACTACTTCTACATCATCGGCTTCCAGTTATGGGGGATCTACGCCGGGTTGGGACTCGTCTCCCTGTGGGGCAACTGGCACGCCCAGGCACCGCGGAAGAGTGCCGTGCCCCCGGACCGGACGCGCCTCCCGCGGGAGCGCCCGTCCGGGTTCGGCGCGCGGCACCGGAGGGCGGCGCCGATCCTCGCCGTCGCCTTCGTCCCCTTCCTCTTCAACTTCGCGCGCGCGGACCGGTCGGAGGACACGGCGGCCCGCGACTGGGCGTACAACATCCTGCAGTCGGTCGAGCCGTACGCCGTGCTGTTCACGAACGGGGACAACGACACCTTCCCCCTCTGGTACCTGCAGGAGGTGGAGGGGATTCGGAGGGACGTGACCGTCATCGTCCACTCCTACCTCGGGACGAACTGGTATCCGAAGCAGTTGCGGTCGCTGACGACACCGTGCGAGCCGGGCGTGTCGGCGGCGGATTCCCCGACGACCATCGTGTGCCAGCGCCCCTTCGACGCGGCCAACGCGGCGAGCCCCTACGTGGACGCGGCGGCGCCGGCTCCGACGCGCTCGATCATCGCCCTCAGCGACGCGCAGATCGACGGCCTCGCGCCGGGCATCGCCGTCGCCCGCGACACGGCGTTCAGCGTCTCGAGCGCGGTGACGGCGGCCGTGCGCGGCGGCGACTCGATCCTGTACCCCGACATCCTCGTGTTCCACATCATGCAGCAGTCGCTCGGGGACCGGCCGGTCTACTTCGCGGCCACCGCCCCGCCCGTGTACGGGAAGTGGGGGCTGCAGCCGCACCTCGTCCGGCACGGGCTCGCCTTCAAGCTCGTGAACGAGCCGCTGTCGGAGACGGAAGACCTCGTGAACCTGCGCGAGTACATGCCGAACACGATCTCGCCGACGTGGAACGACCGGGTCCGCACGGCGGAACTCCTGTGGGAGGTGTTCGAGGTCGAAGACGTGCTGGAATGGGAGGAGTGGCCCGAGCCATCCACGCAGTCGAGCATCCCGGCCCAGTACTACCTCGCGTATTACCTGCAGGGGATGACGGAGGAGCACCTCGGCAACGCGGAAGCCGCCGATGAGGCGTACACGCGCGCCGACCAGTTCGGGCGGCTCGCGGGACTCGGCGTGCCGTAGCCGTGAGCGCGCCGTAGCCATGGGCGGGATCGAACGGGGGAAGGTCGGGCCGCTGACGATGCGGGTGTGGGCGCTGCTGACGGCCCTCGCCGTCTGGGCGCTCTACCTCCTGACCCTCGCACCCACGACCGGCTTCTGGGACGCGTCGGAGTACGTGACCACCGCCCACATCCTCGGGCTCCCCCACCCGCCCGGGAACCCGCTGTTCGTCGTCGTCGGCCGCACGTGGGACGTGCTGACGGCCTTCACCGGCCTCCCCGTCGCGCTCAGGATCAACGCGCTCGGCGCCACGCTCTCCGCCGGAGCGAGCTTCTTCTGGTTCCTGGCCGTCGTCCGCATCGTCGGGCGCTTCCGAGAGCATCGGCAGGAGGTGCTGGTCGCCGCCATCGCCGCCGTGTGGATCGGGGCCACCGTCTTCACCGTGTGGACCCAGTCGAACCTCAACGAGAAGGTCTACCCCCTCTCGATGTTCGTCGTGGCGCTCGTGAGCTACCTCGCCATGGTCTGGATGGAGCAGGCGGACACGGCGCGCGGGAACCGGCTCCTCCTGCTCATCGCGCTCGTCCTCGGCCTCGGGTGGGCGAACCACACCATGTCGATGCTCCCGGGGCTGGCGCTGGCCGCGTTCGCGCTCCTGCACCGCTGGCGGGCGGTGCTGAACCCGCGCGTCCTGGGGCTCGGCGCGGTGCTGCTCGCCGTGGGCTACTCCATGCAGTTCCTCTTCGTCCCCATCCGCTCGGCGCAGAACCCGATCATCGACGAGGCGGACCCGGAGTGCCCTTCGCCCGTCTCGGCCGTCACGCCGCGGCGGATCGACGACCGGCACGGACAGAGCAAGCTCGCCGTGGCGTGCGAGGCGCTCGCCCTCTCGCTGATCCGCGACCAGTACGCCCCGCCCCCGATCGCCCAGCGCCAGGCACCGCTCTCGGCCCAGTACGCGAACTACTGGCAGTACTTCGACTGGCAGTGGGCGCGCTCGCTGCCCCCAGGCGGCCGGCTCGCCGCGAGCATCCTCTTCCTCTTCCTCGCGCTGGTCGGCCTCTGGACCCACCTGCGGAAGGACCGGAAGACCTTCGTCTACGGGGGGACGCTCCTCTTCACCGTCACGCTGCTGCTCGTCTACTACCTCAACTTCCGCTACGGCTACTCGCTCTACCGGGAGGAGGTGCCGAACGTCCTCCTGCACGAGGTCCGCGAGCGGGACTACTTCTTCATCATCGGCTTCCAGTTGTGGGGGATCTACGCCGGGCTGGGACTCGCCGCCCTGTGGGGACGGTGGACCGCATCCCGCGAGCCGAGCGCCCTGCCGGCCGGGTTCGGTCCCCGGCACCGGAAGGCGGCTGCGCTCCTCGCGCTCGGCCTCATCCCCTTCTTCTTCAATTTCGGCCAGGCCGACCGGACCGGGGACCACGCGGCCCGCAACTGGGCGTACAACATGCTGCAGTCGGTCGAGCCGTACGCCGTGCTCTTCACCTACGGCGACAACGACACCTTCCCGCTCTGGTATATGCAGGAGGTGGAGGGGCTCCGGCGCGACGTCACGGTCATCGTCCAGTCGTACCTCGGGACGGACTGGTACCACAAGCAGTTGCGGCGGCTGACGAAGCCGTGCGAGCCAGGCGAGTCGCCGGAGGATTCCCCCACGACGGTCGTGTGCCAGCGGCCGTTCGATCCGGAGACGGCGGCAGATCTGTACGCGGAGATGACCGTGACGCCGCCGACGCGCTCGGCCATCCCCCCGCCGGGCCCGGAGATCGACGACCTCTCGCGGGAACAGCGGATACCCGAAGACTCGACCTATCGGCTCTCGGATCGGATCACGGGCCCGCTGCGGGCGGGCGACGTTTTCCTGCCGGGCGAACTCCGGGTCCTGCAGATCGCGCGGCAGGCGCTGGGGGACCGGCCGGTCTACTTCGCGTCGACGGCCGGGGCCGTGTACGGGAAGTGGAGGCTGCAGCCGCACCTGGTCCGGCACGGGCTCGCCTACAAGCTCGTGGACGGGCCGCTCGAGGAGTCCGGGCCGCTCGTCGACCTGGGCGAGTACCTGGGGGGCTCGGGGTGGCCGGCGTGGCACGACCGGGACCGCACCGGCGCACTGCTGGAGGACGTGTTTCTCGTCGACGATATCCTGGCCTGGGACCGGTGGCCGGATCCCTCCACGAGGTCGAACATCCCCGGCGTGTACTACATGGCGCACGCCTCCCAGGGGATTTCCGAGGAGTTGAGCGGCGATCCGGACGCGGCCGAATGGGCCTACCGGCGCGCGAACCACTTCGCGCGGCTCGCCGACTCCGACTGAACGCCGCTACATCGGGCGGATGGCGCCCAGCAGCGTGACGATCAGGATGAGGGCGCCGTTGATCGAGGCGACGATCGCGTTCGTCTTCCGGAACTTCACGAACGACGCGCTGGCCTCCCCCGCGTTGGCCGAGGCCTCGGCCGCCCGCGCGAGCCGTCCCGAGTTGGGGATCTGGACCGCGACCGCGAGCGCAAAGGCGATGAGCCCCAGCACCTGCATCTGAAACTGCCAGTGCGGCGTGAGCCGGAAGACGCCGTATCCGCCGAGCCCGGCGAGGCCGAAGCCGGAGATCGTGGTCAGCAGCATCCCGATGAGGCCGGGGCCCCTGAGCAGCCGGTGGCCGGCGCGATAGATGAACGCGATCACGTTCCGGTCGCCGGTCTTGTTGGCCCGGACGCCGAGGATCGCGAGCGAGAAGGTGACGCCGAACCACAGCGCCAGCCCGATCAGATGCAGAAAGAGCATCACTCCACGCATGTCCATGGGGGCAAAGTCCGGGCGGCGTACACGCCGGTCAAGGGACCGCGCCCGGAATCGCCGTCCCCGGGGCGATTGACGCGGGACGGGCCCCGGCGGCAACGTCCGGCATGAGCACGATCGCGCACACGAAACGGTCCCCGCTCCCGCAAGCGCTCGAGAACGAACTTGAACGGACGTTCGGCGACCGGTTCACGACGGCCGAGGCGATGCGCCGCCAGCACGGCGAGGGCGAGTCGTTCCACGCGAACGAGCCGCCCGACGCGGTCGTCTTCCCGGACTCCACCGCCGAGGTCTCCGCCGCCGTGCGCGCCTGCCACCGGCACGCCATCCCCATGATCGGTTTCGGGGCCGGCACCTCGCTGGAGGGGCATGTCGCCGCGCGGCAGGGCGGGGTCACGATCGCGACGAGCGGCCTCGCGCGCCTCATCGAACTCAACCCCGAGGACATGGACTGCCGCGTCGAGGCGGGGATGACCCGCAAGGCGCTGGATCAGCACCTGAAGGGAACGGGCCTCTTCTTCCCCATCGACCCCGGCGCGGACGCGAGCCTGGGCGGGATGGCCGCCACCGGCGCCTCCGGGACGACCACGGTCCGCTACGGCACGATGCGCGAGAACGTGCTCGGCCTCACCGTCGTGCTCCCGGACGGGACCGTGATCCGCACCGGCGGGCGCGCCCGCAAATCCTCCGCCGGCTACGACCTCACCCGGCTCTTCCTCGGCTCCGAGGGCACGATCGGGATCATCACCGAAGTCCTGCTGCGGCTGCACGGCATCCCGGAGGCGATTGCGTCGGCGGTGTGCTCTTTCCCGACGCTGGCCGCCGCGGTGGATGCGGTCATCTACACGATCCAGAGCGGCGTGCCGGTCGCGCGCGTCGAACTCCTCGACGACGTGCAGATGGACGCGGTGAACCGGTATTCCGACTTCGACTACCCGGTGCGCCCCACGCTCTTCTTCGAGTTCCACGGGTCGGCCGCCGGCGTAGAGGAGCAGTCGACCGAAGTCGGTCTCATCGCGAAGGAACTCGGCGGGACTGATTTCGAGTGGGCCACGCGGGCCGAGGACCGCTCCCGGCTGTGGGCGGCGCGGCACGAGGCCTACTACGCGTCGCTCGCCCTCCGTCCCGGAGCCCGGGGGTGGGCGACGGACGTCTGCGTCCCGATCTCCTCGCTCGCCGACTGTCTGCTCAAGACCCGCGAGGACATCGACGCGGAGGGGCTGCTGGCGCCGATCGTCGCGCACGCGGGAGACGGCAACTTCCACGTTCTCTTCATCATCGACCCGGAGGATGAGGAGGAGATGGCGCGCGCGAAGCGGGTGAACGCACGCATGATCGAGCAGGCGATCTCGGTCGGGGGCACCTGCACCGGCGAACACGGGGTTGGCTACGGGAAGGTCCCCTACATGCGGGCGCAGCACGGAGAGGCCGTCGACGCCATGCGTTCGATCAAAGAGGCGCTCGACCCGAAGGGCCTCATGAACCCCGGAAAGGTAGTCGCATGAAGATCGACAACCGCGGGAAGTTCCGAGCGGCGTCGCTGGCGGCCTTCGCCTTCGCGGCGTGCGCGTCGCCCGAGCGTTCCCCCGGAACCGGGGACGCGGCCGCCGGGGCGGAAGGGGTCGCGGACCTCGTCATCCTCGGCGGCCGCGTCATGGACCCGGAGACGCGACTCGACGCCGTGCACGATGTCGCGGTCGCCGGCGGACGCATCGCGGCCATCGCCGAAGGGGGCCTCGCGGGGCGGGACACGATCGACGCCACCGGCCTCGTCGTCGCACCCGGCTTCATCGACCTGCACGCGCACGGACAGGACACAGTGAGCGCGAAGCTCCAGGCGCTCGACGGCGTGACGACGGCGCTCGAGATGGAGATCGGCGTGTACCCTGTGGCCGAATGGGTCGCATCCCGCGAGGGGACGGCGCCCATCCACTTCGGGGCGACGGTGAGCCACCCGGGCGCGCGCACGAAGCTGATCGCGGGCTTCGATGTCGGCCACTCGGTGATGACGCCGCCGGGCGAACCCAGCCCCTTCGAGTTCGATGCGGTCTACGGAGCGATCGACGACGACCAGATGCTCGAACTGAACGGCCTCATCGCGTCGGGCCTGGAGGAGGGCGGGCTCGGGATCGGGTTCGGCATCACGTACACGCCGGGCGCCTCGAGGACGGAGATCTACCGCGTCTTCCAGCTCGCGGCCGCGCAGGGGGCGCCGGCCTACGTCCACATCCGGGGGGAGAACTCGGGCGGCACGCTCGGGGCCTTCCAGGAGGTGATCGCGAACGCGCTTGCGACCGGGGCCTCGCTCCACATCGTCCACATGAACTCGAGCGCCGATGAGTTGGCGCGCCTGACGCTGGAGATGATCCGCGGGGCGCGCGACCGGGGGATCGACATCACGACGGAGTCCTATCCCTATACCGCCGGCTCGACGCGCATCGAATCGGCCCTGTTCGACCCGTGGGAGGGCGGCACCGACGAGGAATACGGTCGCCTGCAGTGGTCGGGGACGCCGGAGCGGCTGAACGCGGAGAGCTTCCGGCGCTACCGGGAGGAGGGCGGCTGGGTCGTGATCCACGGGAGAAGCGAGGAGACGAACGAGTGGATCGTCGCACAGCCCGACGTGATCGTGGCCAGCGATGGGATCCCGTACCTGTACCAGGCGATCCACCCGCGCGGCGCCGGCACCTATTCGCGGGTGCTCGGACACTACGTGCGGGAGCGCGGCGCGCTGAGCCTGATGGACGCGCTCGCGAAGATGACGATCCTGCCGGCGCAGCGGGTCGAGGGCTTCGCCCCGGTGATGGCGCGGAAGGGCAGGGTCCAGATCGACGCCGACGCGGACATCGTCGTGTTCGATCCGGAGACGATCATCGACCGCGCGACGTACGCCGACCCGGCGGCCCCCTCCGAGGGCGTCCACTACCTGCTGGTTGAAGGCATCGCCGTGGTTCGCGACGGCGAACTCGTCCCGGGCGTCTACCCCGGCCGCCCCATAGTGAGCGGCGCCCGCTAGAGCTGGGCGAGGGATCTCAGGTCGTTGACGAGGGTGGACCGGGCCTCCGCGTCGCGGCACAGGACGAGGATCGTGTCGTCTCCGGCCACCGTCGCGAGGACGCCATCGAGGTCCGCCTCGTCGAGGGCGATCGCGACGGCGTTGGCGCAGCCGCTCAGGGTGCGGATGGCGAATAGCGCGTTGCCCGGGCCGATGTTCAGCGCCAACTCGCTCAGCGTCGCCGCCAGCATGCGCTGGGGGGAGGGCGGCGTTGTGTCCCGCCCCAGGCGGTGATACCGGGGGCCGCCGGAGTCGGACCGCTTCACGATGCCGAGGCGCCGGAGGTCCCGCGACAGCGTCGTCTGGGTGGTCGAGATCCCCTCTCGCGCGAGCGCCGCCACGAGTTCGATCTGGCTCCGGATCGGCCGGCTGCCGATGATGTGAAGGATCGCCCGCTCGCGGGTCCTGCGGCGCTCGCGCGTCATGCGAGCACCGCGTCCAGCAGCCGTTCCTCGAGGTGGGCGCGCCGGATGGGCGGATCGGTGCGCGCGTCGAGCCAGGATTCGAGCGCCCCCACCTCGCGGTCGACCTCCTGCAACTGCTCGAGCACGCGCCCCGGGGCTGGCCCGCCGGGCGAATCGTGCGCGGCGACGGCGGCATCCGGCCTCAGCGCGTCGTGCACGTCGTCACCCGCGGACGGACAGCAGGCCCTCAGCGTCTCAACGTCCAGGTCCCATAGTTCCACGCCGCGTTCTTCAGCCATCCGTACCGCCTCTCCCGCCTGGTGGTGCGCCCTCCGAAACGGGACGCCGCGGCGGACGAGATGGTCGGCGAGCTCGGTGGCGGTCAGCATCCCGCCCGCGAGCGCGGCCTCCATCGCGTCCGTCCGATAATTCACACCCCGCGCGACCGCAATCGCTGCGGCGAGGGACCAGTCCGCCGTGTCGAGCGTGTCGAACAGGCGTTCCTTGTCTTCCTGAAAGTCGCTGTTGAAGGTGAGCGGGAGACCCTTCATCAGTGCGAGCAGCGCCGTCACGTTCCCGATCGCCCGGGCCGATTTTCCGCGCAGGATCTCGGCCGCCTCGGGGTTCTTCTTCTGCGGCATGATGCTGCTGCCCTGCGCCACGGAGTCGTCGAGTTCGATGAACCCGAACTCCCGCGTGGACCAGAGCACGATCTCGTCCGCCCAGCGCGACAGGTGCACCGAGAGCACGGCGCACGCGTAGGCCGCGTCCAGCACGTAGTCGCGGTCGCCGACGATGTGCATGCTGTTGGCGAAGGTGCGGTCCAGCCCGAGCAGAGCGGCGCTTCGGGCCGGATCGATCGGGAACGACGTGCCGGCGAGCGCCCCGGCGCCGAGCGGCGACACGCCCGCCTGCCGGTGAGCCGCCCGGAGCCGTGCCGCGTCCGCGGCGAGCGCGGCCACGTGGGCGAGCAGGTGGTGCGCGAGGCTCACCGGCTGCCCCCGCTGGAGGTGCGTGTAGCCCGGCAGGAAGGTCTCGCGGAACGAAGCGGCCTGGCCGGTCAGCACGCGCTGCAGACCGGCGATGCCGGAGAGGATGTCCTCCAGGCGTTCGCGCACGTACAGCCGCAGCGCGACCGCCGTCTGATCGTTCCGGCTCCGCGCGGCGTGGAGCCGCTTGCCGGCATCCCCCACGCGCTCGACGAGCGTGCGTTCGATCCACGTGTGCACATCCTCGTCCGGGCCTTCGACCTCGAGTTCGCCGGTCTCCACCTCCCGGAGGATTTCCGACAGGCCGGACAGGATCAGATCGCTGTCGCTCCGGGAGAGGATCTCCGTCTCGCGCAGCATGCGGGCGTGCGCGAGGCTCGCGAGAAGGTCGTGCCGGACCAGCCGGCGGTCGAACGGCAGCGAGTTCGTGAATTCCTGGATCGCCGGATGCACGGGCGCCTCGAAGCGTCCTCCCCAGAGCATGTCATCCGGCATCAGAGCACATCGTCCGGCATGGGAGGGGCTCAGCCTGAGCCGGACGCCACCGCCCGCCCGGGCCGCTGCATGGGCTTCGACGAGGTTCGGACGGTCTCGACGGAGGCGTTCGCGGCCCAATCCCGGCCGTCGCCCGCCGCCCGCGCCCGCACCCTCGCGGCGAGACTCGAGGGCAGCCCCCACAGGCGGACGAACCCGCCCGCGTCGGCCTGATCGTAGACCGAGTCCTCCTCGAACGTGGCGAGATCTTCCCGGTACAGCGAGAAGCGGGACGCGCGCGCCACGGGCATGGCGGAACCCTTGAACAGCCGCACGGTCACCTCTCCGGTCGACATGGCGTGCGCCTCGTCGAGGAAGGCGTCGAGGGCGGCCCGCAGCGGCGAGAACCAGAGACCCTGGTAGACGAGTTCGCCGTACCGGTCGGCGATGCCGCGCTTGAAGCCCGCCGTGTCCCGGTCCAGCGTGAGCGCCTCCAGGTCGGCGAGCGCGGCGAGCAGGACGGTCCCCGCCGGCGTCTCGTACACGCCGCGGCTCTTCATGCCCACGAGCCGGTTCTCCACCAGGTCGACCCGCCCCACGCCGTGCGCCCCGGCCGTCTCGTTAAGGCGCTGGACGAGCGCCACCGGGTCGAGCGCTTCGCCGTTGAGCGCCACCGGCACGCCGCGCTCGAACGATATCGTGACGTCCTCGGGCGTGTCCGGCGCCGCGGCCGGGTCCACCGTCAGTTCCCGCAACTCGTCCGGCGTGGCGGCGGTCGGATCCTCGAGGATGCCGCCCTCGAACGAGGTGTGCCACAGGTTCCGGTCGATGCTGTAGAGCTTCCGGGGGCTGCCCGGCACCGGGATGCCGCGCTCCGCGGCATACGCGAAGGCGTCCTCACGCGACGTGATCTCCCACTCCCGCCAGGGGGCGATGACCGTCAGGTCCGGAGCGAGCGCCTGGTAGGCGAGTTCGAAGCGGACCTGGTCGTTGCCCTTTCCGGTGCAGCCGTGCGCGACGGCGTCGCAGTCGAACTCCCGCGCGACCTCGACCTGGGCCGCCGCGATCACGGGGCGGGCGAGCGAAGTCCCGAGCAGGTAGCGGCCCTCGTACACGGCCCCCGCCTTGAGCGCCGGAAACGCACACTCGGTGAGGAACCGCTGGCGGAGGTCGACGACGCGGCACGCGATGGCCCCCGTCGCCAGCGCCTTTTCGCGGATTTCTTCGAAATCTTCCCGCTGTCCGACGTCCACCACGGCCGCGACCACTTCGCAGTCGTAGTTCTCCTTCAGCCAGGTGACCATCACCGATGTGTCGAGGCCGCCGGAGTACGCCAGGGCGACCCGCTTCACGTTCTTCTTCGTGCGTGTATTCATGCGTCGATCCTGAAATGACCGTGGGGGGGACTCGTCCAAGAGATTCATAAAATATACAAAATGACGAATAATTATGCAACAAGGGGGTGCAAAGGCAGTCCCGGCGGACCGCTAGGCGCGTCGTCGGATCAGTGCGGGCGGTATGCCTCCACCCTGTCCGGATCCGTCTCCAGGCGGGGCCCGCCGATGAGGTCGACGCAGTCGGGCACCGCCGCGAAGACCGCGTCGAGACATTCGGCCACGGCCTTGGGCGACCCCGGGAGGGTGATGATCAGCGCCGAACCCCGTACCCCCGCCGTCTGGCGCGAGAGGATCGCGGTCGGCACGTGGGGACGGGACACCGCGCGCATGGCTTCGCCGAACCCGACGAGTTCCTTCTCCAGCACCGCGGCGGTCGCCTCCGGCGTGACGTCGCGCGGGGCGGGCCCGGTGCCGCCGGTGGCGATGACCAGGCAACACCCGGCCTCGTCGACCAGTTCGACGAGCGTCGCCTCGATCAGCTCCGGCTCGTCGGGGATGACGCGCGCGTCCGCCTCCCAGGGCGAGGTGAGGACGTCACTGAGATACGCCTTGACCGCCGGACCGCCCCGGTCCTCGTACTCGCCTCGGGCGGCACGGTCCGAAACCGAGACGATGCCGATACGCGCGACGACGGCGCCCGACCCTTTCGATGAAATGTCCATGGCCCGAATATGGGCCGTCGCACCGGCTTTTCACTAGGTTGGGCGGCTCGCGGAACCCGGTTGGACGCCATGAACCCGATGAGGTTGACGACATATGACGAACATGCTCGAAGCGGCCCCGCTGGCCGACGTGCAGGCCCACCCCGACACGCGCAGGGTGCCGATCAGTCGGGTGGGCGTACAGAACGTCCGCTTCCCCATCTCGGTGCGGGACCGCCGCAAGACGGCCCAGCACACGATCGCCAACATCGACATGTCCGTGGACCTTCCCCACGCCTTCAAGGGGACCCACATGAGCCGCTTCATGGAGATCCTCAATTCGTACGATGATGAGATCTCGGTCGAAGCGCTGCCCGCCATCCTGCGCACGATGCGCGAGCGTCTCAACGCCGAGACCGCACACCTCGGCATCTCCTTCCCCTACTTCATGGAGAAGGAAGCGCCCGTAACGGGCGCGGCGGGCCTGCTGTCGTATGACTGCGCCTTCGACGCATCCAGCGGCGCGGAGGACGACTTCATCCTCACGGTCAAGATCCCCGTGACCACGCTGTGTCCGTGTTCCCGGGAGATCAGCGCGCGCGGGGCGCACAACCAGCGCGGTGTCGTCACCGTCAAGACGCGCTTCACGGGGCGGCTATGGATCGAGGACATCGTGGCGCTGGTGGACGCATCGGCCTCGTGCGAGCTCTATCCGGTGCTGAAGCGGGCCGACGAGAAGTGGGTCACCGAGCAGGCGTACGACAATCCGCGCTTCGTCGAGGACCTGGTCCGGGAGGTGACGCTCCGTCTCCGCGCGCTGCACCAGGTGACCTGGTTCAGCGTCCACGTGGTCAACTTCGAGTCGATCCACGAGCACGACGCCTACGCGCACGTGGAAGAGCCCGCCCGCGCCGCGAGCTGAGCCGGCAGCCCGTGGCGAAGGCGCGTTGAGGGCCTGCTACACCCGCACGGCCAATCCGTCGTGGAGGGCGGTGCGGTAGGCCTTGAACGCGGGCACGAAGCCCATCAGGAATCCGGCCATCACCACGGCGCCGAGGAGAAGCAACTCGACGGGGCCGGGCGGCCGGATCGGGATGAAGAGCCCCACCTGCGCCTCGACAATCGACTGCCCGGCCGCGAGCAGCCCGTACACCAGCGCGAGTCCCGCCAGCGCCCCCGCCGTGGCCAGGCACACGGACTCGAGCACCAGCAGGCCGAGAATCCGGTTCGGCCGGGCTCCGACCGCGCGCAGGACCGCCATCTCCCGCCGCCGCTCGTTGAGCGACGTGTAGAGTGAGACCAGCATCCCCAGCAGCCCCACCAGGACGACGAAGATGGCCACCAGCCGGAGGCCGGTCTCGGCGTAGCCCAGGCCCTGCCACATCTCGTTCAGGGCGACCCCGGGGAGCACGGCCATCATCGGTTCATCCTCGAAGTCGTTGATGTCGCGCTGCAACTGGAGCACGTCCCGGCGGTCGGTCGTGCCCACGAAGAACGAGGTCACCTGCCTGACTTCGACATCCTCGATGGAGATGTCCGCCGCGTGGGCGTGGCCGTCGTCCGCGTGCGCCTGGCCATCGTCCGCGGCGGCCGCCTCGGCCTCGTCGTCGTGCGCGTGGTCGTCTTCGTCATGGTCGTGGGCGTCTTCGTCGTGGGCCGCCTCGGCCTCCTCGTCGTGATCGTGGTCGTCGTCGTGGGCGCGGTCGTCTTCTTCGTCGTGGGCGTGCTCTTCTTCGTCGTGGGCGTGCTCGTCTTCGTCGTGGGCCGCCTCTGCCTCCTCCTCGTGGTCGTGGTCGTGCTCCTCGCCCGGCGCCGGCGGCTCGCCGTCCTCCCAGTGGATCGCCTCCATGCCCTCGAGGGTCACGTAGAGGGCGCGGTCGACGGGCGTGAACGTCTTGTCGAGGATGCCCACGACGGTGAAGGGCATGTGGTCGTGCGTCAGGAAGCCCACTTCGCCGATCCCGTGCGTCACCGAAACCTCGTCGCCGAGCGCGTAGTTCAACTCGGCCGCCACGTCCGCGCCCAGGGTCACGTCGAACAGGTCGGCGTTCGGCCGTCCCTCCGCCAGCGCGATCTCCTGACCCCCCCGGTAGCGGTAGTGGCGATAGAAGTCCTCGTTCGTGCCGACGACCCGGAACCCCCGGTGGCTGTCCCCCAGGCTGTAGGGGATCGTCCACTCGACCGCCGGGTGCTCCGCCCACTCCCTGTAGGCCTCCCACGACACGTTCTCCGTCGGCGCTCCCATGCCGAAGACCGAATACAGCAGCAACTGAATCGTGCCGCCCTTGGTGCCCACGATCAGGTCGGTCTGGCTGATCGTGTTCGAGAAGCTCTCCCGCATGCCCACGCGCACGTTCTCGACGCCGATCAGGAGGGCGAAGCTGAGGGCGATGGAGCCCACCGTGAGCGAGGTGCTGAAGGCGCGATTGCGAAGCGACTTGAGGGCGAGGTCGAACACGAGCATCAGAAGGCCGCCTTGTTGATGTCGGGGAGCGAGATGGTGCGGGAGAACATGCCCTCCAGGGTGCGGTCGTGGCTCACGAACACCAGCGTGGAGCCGGCGCGCTCGCACTCCTGGAAAAGCAACCGGAGGAAGGCCTCCCGGCGGTCGAAGTCCAGGGAGGATGTGGGTTCATCGGCGACGATGATCTCGGGCGATCCGATGAGCGCTCGGCAGGCGGCCACCCGCTGCTGCTGGCCCACGGAGAGTTCCGTCACCGGCTTCTTCAGCAGGTCGCCGATATGAAGATGATCCGCCAGCAGCGCGGCGGTTTCCTTCACGCCGGCGCCGTCCAGCCGGGCCCGACGTTTCGCGTCCATGCGCGCCGGGAGCGCGATGTTGTCGAGCACCGACAGGTAGGGGATGAGGTTGAACATCTGGAAGACGTAGCCGATGTGCTCCGCCCGGAAGGCGTCCCGCTTGGCGCCCGAGAGCGCCGCGAGGTCCTCGCCGAGCACCCGGACCTCGCCCTCCGTCGCTGCCAGGACCCCCGCCAGCACGCCGAGCAGCGTGGTCTTGCCGCTCCCGCTGGGACCGAAGAGGAAGGCGCGCGTCCCCCGCTCGAGGGTCAGCTCGCCGATGTCCAGGATCCAGGGGCCGTTGCCGTAACGGAAGCGCAGGCCGCGGACGTCGATTGCAAGGCTCATCTAGTCAATGCGTGCCGGCCGCATCACGGGTCAAGGACCGTACGGATAGACCTGCTGGCCGGAGAGGGTAAAGCCGACGTAACCGTATACGCTCTCCGTCAGTTCGATCTCGAGCACGCCCTCGACCCACACCGGGTTCCACCCGTCCAACGTCGCCCGCTTGCCCTCTTCCATCTCGATGTAGACGAGCTGGTTGGGCGGCGGCGGCGGCGTGTGGATGCAGGCGCCGACGTAGGGCACGAGGAGGAACTCCGTCGCCGAAGACGCCCAGTCTTCGAGCGGCACCGTGAAGCCGGGGATCTTGACGAGCTTGCCCGCGAGCGCCGCCAGCTCCTCGCTCGGCTCGCCGGTGCGGTAGTTGAGACTGGCCAGGAGGCGCCAGCCTACCTCGGTGGGCTCGTCCTCGGCCGCTGCGCCCATCGGTGCGTCGACCGGCTCCGTGACGGCCACCGGAGGGCCGCCCGCGCCAACCAGGGTCACCACGAGCAGCATGGCGGCGGCTGTGGCGAGGAGTCTGCGGCTCGCGTCGATCATCGGAAAACTCCGGCTGTGAAAGTCCTCGGTCAGCTCAGTTCGGTTCGCGGGAAACCTGCCGGTCTTCCGCGGAAGCCGGCCGCGTCAGCGTGGGGTACTTGATCCCCAGTTGATCAAGATAAGTGTCGAAGCGCGTCTCGTCATAGTAGTACGGCTCCAGGAGCGGACGGAACGTGTCCATGATCTCCCGGTTGAGGTCGATCGGGGGCGGGTCGTCCGGGCCGATGAAGGGCACGTACTCCACGCTCGAGGTCTGTTCTTCCCGGAAGTAGGTCCAGGCCTCGTCGACGAGTTCCGGCTGGGCGAAGAGCTGGAGCGCGGTCCGGGCCATGACGCGCGCGCCGGCGACCGCGCCCTTGTGCGCGATCGGGGTGGCCATCGCCATGGCGCTCGACCAGTGGTGGCCCGGCAGCCCCGGCACGTTCGACGGGAAACGCAATGTCACCGTGGGCACGTTCCACGAGATGTCGCCGATGTCGTCGGATCCGCCGCTCCGGCGCGGCCCCGGCTCGCCCAGGGGCGAGAGGGCGATCGGCATCCCCGACGGGACGCTTCCCACCGATTTCTGCACGGCGCTCGCGAAGTCGTGGTCGTCCTCGGTCCACTCCGGAAGCCCGACCTCCTCGATGTGTTCGTACATCGTTTCGGCCACCACCCTGTTGAAGTGGCGGGGCCAGGCGGCGCCGATGATCCGGTACGACATCTCGGTGTCGGTCATCAACGCCGCGCCTTCCGCGATGCGGATGGCGGTGTCGAAGTTGCGCTTGATGTCCTCGTAGTCCATCTCGCGGATGAAGTACCAGACCGAAGCGCTCGGCGGCACGACGTTCGGCTGGTCACCGCCGTCGCTGATCACGTAGTGAGAGCGCTGGTCGGGTCGGAGGTGCTCGCGCCGGAAGTTCCAGGCCACGTTCATCAACTCGACCGCGTCGAGCGCGCTGCGGCCCCGCCAGGGAGCGCCCGCGCCGTGGGCGGCCTCGCCCTCGAAGGTGAACTCCACGGAGACGAGCCCGGTGCCGCTCCCCTGGCCCCAGTTCACCGCCAGGTTGCTGCCCACGTGCGTGAAGAGGGTGACGTCGATGTCCTCGAGATAGCCGTCCCGCACGTACCAGGCCTTGGAGCCCAACTGCTCCTCGGCGACCCCGGGCCAGAGCACGAGCGTGCCCTCGATGCCCTCGGCCTCCATGACGTCCTTCAGCGCGAGCGCGGCCACCACGTTCACGGCCTGTCCGGAGTTGTGGCCTTCGCCGTGGCCGGGCGCGCCCGGAATCAGGGGATCGTGATAGGCGACGCCGGGCTTCTGGTTGGCCTTCGGGATGCCGTCGATGTCGGACCCGAAGGAGATGACCGGCGACCCGCTGCCCCAGCGTGCGAACCAGGCGGTCGGGATGCCCACGGGCGCGTACTCGACCGTGAAGCCGTTCTCCTCGAGGATCCCGGTGATGTAGGCCGAGGTCTCGATCTCCTGCTGCCCCAGTTCGGAGAAGGAGAAGATCTTGTCGACCATGACCTGGGCGAGCTTGGCGCGCTCGAGCACGCCCGCTTCCGCCCGGGCCACGAGGGACGCCAGTTCTTCGTCGGAGAGGCCCTGCGCGGCCGCCGGCGCCGAGGGCGCGGCGAGGAGGGCGACCAGCGCCAATGCCAGTGTTCGGTAGCTCGTTTTACCCATTGAGGCACCCGGGGAAAAGGGACCGAGAGGCAAAATCACCCCGTAGCATACGCGCGGACGGCCCGCGTCGGAAAGTGGGCCGCCGCCCGCCGGAAGCGGCGTTACCGTGCGCGGCGAGACGTTCCCGCGGGAACGTCAGACGGAGCGGGGTTAGCGTGCCTGGAGGCTGTGGACCGTGTGCCGGCGGTGGCGAAGGGCGATGATCGCGTCGGCGGCCGCGGATGCCGCGGAGAGCGTCGTCGTGTAGGGCACGCGGCGGGAGACGGCGGCGCGGCGGATCATGTAGTCGTCGTATTGGGCGTGCTTGCCGAGCGGGGTGTTCAGGAGCAGTTGGACGTCGCCCGAGACGATGCGGTCGAGGAGGTTCGGGCGTCCCTCGTGCACCTTCAGAATGCGTTCGCAGGGCACGCCGCGGCCGCGCAGGTACCGGGCCGTCCCCTCCGTGGCGAAGACCGTGAAGCCCAGTTCGTGGAAGCGGCGCGCGATCGGGACCATGTTCGGCTTGTCCTGGTCGTGCACGGTGATCGCGACGGCCCCCTCCGTCGGCAGCCCCTGGCAGACGGAGATCTGGGACTTCGCGAACGCGAGCCCGAAGCTGTCCGCATATCCCATGACCTCGCCCGTGGACCGCATCTCGGGCCCGAGCACGGTGTCCGCATCCGGGATCTTGTCGAAGGGGAGCACCGCTTCCTTCACGGAGACCTGGTGCGGGACGAGTTCGTCCCCGAGTCCGAGGTCGGCGAGCTTCACGCCCGCCAGCACGCGCGCGGCCACCCGCGCGAGGGGCACCCCCGTCGCCTTGCTGACGAACGGCACCGTGCGGCTCGCGCGCGGGTTCACCTCGAGCACGTAGACGGTCTTTTCGTGCACGGCGAACTGCACGTTGATGAGGCCCCGGACGTCGAGCGCGAGGGCGAAGTCCCGCGTGAAGCGGCGCATGGCCTCCATGTCGACGTCGCGCAGGAGGTAGGGCGGCAGGACGCAGGCGGAGTCGCCGGAGTGGACGCCGGCATCCTCGATGTGCTGCATGATGCCGCCGATGAGGACGGTCTCCCCGTCGCACACCGCGTCGACATCCGCCTCGAAGGCGTCCTCGAGGAAGCGGTCCAGGAGCACGGGATGTTCCGGAGAGGCCTGCACGGCGCGCGCGAAGTACTCCCGCAGCGAGACCGGATCGTAGACGATTTCCATGGCGCGGCCGCCGAGCACGTAGCTGGGCCGAACGAGGACGGGATACCCGATGTCCTCCGCGATCTCCAGCGCCTCGTCGATGCCGGTCGCGGTCCCGCCCGGCGGCATCGGCACCCCGAGTTCGCGGCAGAGTTCGTCGAAGCGGCGGCGGTCCTCGGTGCGGTCGATCGACTCGACGCTCGTCCCGAGGATGGGGACGCCGAGTTGCTCGAGCTTGCGCGCGATCGTCAGCGGCGTCTGTCCCCCGAACTGGACGATGACGCCCTCCGGCTTCTCCTGCTCGACGACCGCGAGCACGTCCTCCACCGTGAGCGGCTCGAAGTAGAGCTTGTTCGAGATGTCGAAGTCGGTGGAGACCGTCTCGGGATTCGAGTTGATCATGATCGTCTCGAACCCTTCGTCGCGCAGCGCGAGCGAGGCGGAGACGCAGCAGTAGTCGAACTCGATGCCCTGTCCGATGCGGTTCGGGCCGCTGCCGAGGATGATGATCTTCCGCCGGTCCGAGCGCTCGGATTCGTTCTCGTCCTCGTAGGTCGAGTAGAGGTAGGGCGTAGCGGCGGGGAACTCGCCCGCGCAGGTGTCGACCGTCTTGTAGACGGGCCGGAGCCCCTGGGCGTGGCGGACGTCGCGCACCTCGGCCTCCGGGATTCCGCGCAACTGTCCCATCTCCGCGTCGCCGAAGCCGATCCGCTTCAACCGTGCGACGTCCTCCGGCGTGACCTCGGCGGCGGCCGCGAAGGCCTGGCCCTCGCGCACGAGTTCCTCGAGCTGGGAGAGGAACCAGGGGTCGATGCCGGTGATTCGGTTGATCTCGTCCACGGAGAGGCCCGCCTGGAAGGCGCGGTAGAGCTGGAAGGGGCGCTCCGGCGTCGCGGTGCGGATCGCGGCCCGCACCGTGTCGACGGCGTCGTCCTCGAGGCGATCCGCGTCCGGGTCCGGGGAGGGGAGCCACCCCGACCGACCGTTCTCGAGCGCGCGGAAGCCTTTCAGCCACGCCTGCTGGAACGTGCGGCCGATCGCCATCACCTCGCCCACGGCCTTCATCTGCACGCCCAGCGTGGCGTCCGCCTTGGGGAACTTCTCGAACGCGAAGCGCGGGATCTTGACGACCATGTAGTCGAGCACGGGCTCGAAGCAGGAGGGCGTCACCTGAGTGATCGCGTTCGGGATCTCGTCGAGGCGGTAGCCGACCGCGAGCTTGGCGCCGATGCGTGCGATCGGGAACCCGGTCGCCTTCGAGGCGAGGGCCGAACTCCGGGACACGCGCGGGTTCATCTCGATGACGAGCATCTGGCCCGTCGTGGGGTGCACGGCGAACTGGATGTTGCAGCCGCCCGCGTCCACGCCGATCTCTCGGATGCAGGCGATGGCCGCATCCCGCATGGCCTGGTACTCGCGGTCCGAGAGGGTGAGCGCCGGCGCGACGGTGATCGAATCGCCCGTGTGCACGCCCATGGCGTCGAAGTTCTCGATCGAGCAGACGATGACGACGTTGTCCGCCTGGTCCCGCATCACCTCGAGTTCGAACTCTTTCCAGCCGATGATGCTGCGGTCGATGAGCACCTCTCCGATCGGTGACGAGCGGATGCCGGAGCGGACGAGGTCCTCGAACTCCTCGCGGTTGTAGGCGGTGCTGCCGCCGGTGCCGCCGAGGGTGAAGGACGGCCGGATGATGGCGGGGAATCCCGTGTCCGCGACCAGCGTGAGCGCCTCGTCGAGCGAGCGGGCGAAGCCCCCCGCCGGCAGTTCGAGCCCGATACGCTGCATCGCCTCGGCGAACTGCTCCCGGTCCTCGGCGAGCTGGATCGCCCGGACGTCGGCGCCGATCAGCTCCACGCCGTGCTCGTCGAGCACCCCGCGTTCGGCGAGTTCGAGCGCGACGTTGAGCGCCGTCTGGCCGCCCATCGTCGGAATGAGGGCGTCGGGCTTCTCCGCCTCGATGACCCGCGCGACCCAGTCGGCCGTCAGCGGCTCGATGTAGGTCGCGTCGGCGATGTCCGGGTCCGTCATGATCGTGGCGGGATTCGAGTTCACGAGGATGACTCGATATCCCTCCTCGCGGAGCGCCCGGCAGGCCTGGGTCCCGGAGTAGTCGAACTCGCAGGCCTGGCCGATCACGATCGGGCCGGAACCTATGAGAAGAATCGAGGAGATGTCGTCGCGGCGTGGCATCGGGCGCGCAAGCTATTCGGTTGGACGACGGATCGCAGCCCCCGGCTACCGCATGAGAAGCGAGATCTCGCGCAGGACCCAGACGGGGGCGGGGCGACCGTCGCGGAGGGCGGGGGCGAAGAGCAGCGCGCGGGCCGCGCGCACGGCCGCCGCGTCGAAGGCCTGGTCGCCGGATGAGACCTGGATCGCGGTCGCCTCGACTCGCCCATCGGTCCGCACGAGAAGCCAGATGGAAGCCGCGATGTCGGCGTCGAGTCCCTCGGCGCGGATCACGGGAAGCAGGGTCGTCGCGAGCGCGGCTTCGGCATCGGTGTCCCACACGAGGCGCGGCGCCTCGTCGACGGCGACGTACGCGGGGCCCGATTCGCGGAGTTCCGCCAGTTCGGCTTCGACCGCGGCCCGGGCCGTCTCGATGGCGGCCAGCGAGTCGCGGCGGGCGGCGGCGGTCAGCGAGTCGCGCCGGGCCGCCTCCAGCGAGTCCCGGACCGCGGCGGCTCGCTCGGCCTGGAGGATCGAGTCGCGGCGCGCGGCCGCGGCCCGCTCGGCTCGTGCGATCGAATCCCGGCGCGCCGCCTCCCGCTCGGCCCGTGCGATCGAATCCCGCCGGGCGGCCTCGAGCTCGGCCCTCACGATCGAATCCTGTCGCGCGGTCTCACGCTCGGCCTGTGCGATCGAATCCCGTTGGGCGGGATCCAGGGCCGCCGAATCGGCGCCGACCGGCTCGGGCGGGCGCATCGCGCGGGGGATGGGGAGGAAGCACGACCCGGCCGCCAGCGCGGCCAGCGTCAGCAGGAGGGTCCGTCCCCCGCGGCGCCTTCCCCTCATTTGCGGGCTCACTCGGGCGGCTAGCTCTCTCCGCCCCGCTTGGCGCCTTCCTTGCGCCAGGCGATCGACGCGAGGACGGCGAGTCCTCCCCAGACGAATCCGAGGATGAGGATCATCATGATGATCGTTGTCGTGGTCATGCTCCCCCCGGACCGTTCAGACCGAGATCTTCCGCCGCAAGCTGCATGGCGGCGATGACGAAGGCGATGTGCTCGCCCATGTCTTCGCCCAGTTCCGCGCAATTCTCCAGCATCTCGTCGCGGCTGATCGCGGCGGCGAACGCCTTGTCCTTCATCTTCTTTCTCACCGACCGCGTCTTCATGCCGGCGAGCCGCGTGGGCCGCACGAGCGCGCAGGCGGTGATGAAGCCGGTGAGTTCGTCCACGGCCCGGAGCGTCTTCGACATCCGTGTCGTTGCCTCGACCTCCGTGTAGTCCGCGTGGGCCATGATCGTCTCGAGGATGTCCTCATCCACCCCCTTCTCTCGGAGGATGGCGACCCCGGTCGAGGGGTGCTCCGCATCGGGCGCGTGGTCGTGGTTGGGCCAGCGCTCGTAGTCGAAATCGTGCAGCAGCCCCGCCACGCCCCACCGGTCCTCGTCCTCGCCGTACTTCCGCGCGTAGGCGCGCATGGCGGCCTCGACCGCCAGCATGTGGCGCCGGAGTCCGGGACTCTCGGTGTATTCGTGGACGATCGCGAGCGCCTCAGCCCGTGTCGGGAGCATCCGTGGTCACTCTCCTTCGGTGGTGTTGCCGGCCGTCTCGTGGAGCGCGTCCAGAAAGCGCCGGGGGTCGTCCTGGCTGACGAGGAGCGAGTATCCGTCGAGCGTGGGAATGTACACCACCCTCCGGCGGTCCGTGAGGTAGAGGAGCGCCTTCTCCCCGCCGCGGAGCCGGAACCATCCCGCCGAGTAGCCTCCGAGCGCCGTCCCCATGGTGCGCCGGCGGGGGACGAGATCGGGCTCGCCGCGCAGGTCCACGATCCGGGCGTCGTCCAGTTCGAGCCGGTCGAGGGGGATCGTCCGCCCCCAGAGGTCTCCCACCAGCTTCAGGCCGGCCGGCGACACCTCGGCCCGGCTGTTCCGCGTGGACCAGGCCGCCCAGCCCAGCATGAGCGTCACGCCGCTGAGGACGACGATGATGATGATGAAGAACCAGAGGATGCCGCGCCCGGAGGCCGGTGGAATCGGAAATGCCTGCATGGTCGTGTGCCTCGCTGTGCGTCGCGCTACGTGCCTCGCACGTTGGAATCGAGAAGGGCGGCCCGCTTCAGCGCATCGCGGCCGAAGCGGTCCGCCACGACATCCATCGTCTTCGCCAGTTCGCGCCGGCTCTCCCCGCCGGCGGTGGCCGGGTCGTCGTCGCCGAGGAGCCCGAGTTGCTCGTCTTGCGGATGATCGAAGCCGGAGAGGCTGACCCCGATGAGGCGGACGAGGCGGCGGGGATCGTCGGCCTCCCGGAACAGCTCCCGCGCGACGGGCCAGATGGCTTCGGTCATGTCCGCCGGCCGCTCGAGCGTCCGCTGGCGCGTATGCGTCTCGAAGCCGTCCCAGCGCAGCTTCAACTGCACCGTGCGCCCCGCGATCCCCTTCCGGCGCAGCGACCGCCCGACCCCCTCGCAGAGGGCGAGCAGGGTGCGCTCGACGCGGGCGCGGTCCTCGACGTCCCGCGGGAAGGTCACCTCCTTGCCGAGCGACTTTCGCCCCGGCCTGGGGTCGACCCGCCGCACGTCGAGGCCGTTCGCGAGTTCGTGCAGCCGCCGCCCCAGCTTGCGGCCCAGGGAGGCCTCGAGGAACTCGGGCTTGTTGCGCGCCACGTCCCCGATCGTCCTGAAGCCGAGCCGGGCGAGCCGGGCCTGCACCTTCGGCCCCGCCCCCCACAGCCGGGAGACGGAGAGCGGCGCCAGGAACTCGCGTTCGGTCCCCGGCGGCACGACGACGAGCGCGTCCGGCTTCCTGAGGTCGCTCGCCACCTTCGCCACGTACTTGTTGGAGGCGACGCCGACGGAGGCCGTGAGCCGCTCCTCCTCGGCGATCCGCCGCCGGATGCGGGCCGCGATCTCCGGTCCCGTGCCGAACAGCCGCCGGCTCGCCGTCACGTCGAGGAAGGCCTCGTCCAGCGAGAGCGTCTCCACCTGGTCGGTGAAGGAGCGGAAGATGTCGAAGATGCGCCCCGAGATCTCCGCATAGAAGGCGATGCGGGGGCGCACGTAGGCGCCGTCGGGGCAGCGGCGCCACGCCTGCGAGATCGGCATCGCGGAGTGGATCCCGTAGCGCCGGGCCTCGTAGTTGGCCGTCGAGACGACGCCACGGCCGCGGCCCTTGCGCGGGGCGGATCCGATGATGACGGGCTTGCCGCGCAGCGACGGGTCCTCGCGCACCTCGACGGCGGCATAGAAGGCGTCCATGTCCACGTGGAGGATCGTCCGGGGCCGCGGCTCAGGCTGCGGCATGTCGTCCCGCGCCTCCCTGCACGTCCCGCTCGTCCAGGATCCGCCGGGCCCGCCCCGGCGCGTCGCTCACGAGGCCGTCAACGCCCCAGTCGAGGAGGCGCCGCATGTCATCGGGATGGTTCACGGTCCACACGAAGACGCCCATGCCGTCGGCGTGGGCGCGCCGGACGAAGCGTGGCGTGACGATGCGCAGCGCACCCTGCCGTTCGGGCAGCATGGCGGCGGCGCAACCCGCGGGGGCGAAGCGGCGGCCGAGGCCGACCTTGCCGAGCAGGACGTACGCGCGGAGTTCGTCCTGGTAGGCGCAGTGCCAGCGCGCGTGCCGGCTCGCAAGCTCCACCTCCGCGCGCTCGAAGCCGCCGACCAGGATCCGCTCCCGGTCCGCGCGATTCCCGCTCCGCTGCAGCCACGCGCCCAGTTCGTGCCCCGCCGCCGCCGACTTGATCTCCGCGATCACGGGCAGGTCTCCCACCGCCTCCAGCACCTCCTCGAGCGTGGGCACGCCAGCCCCCATTCCCCGGAAGGGAAACGTCTTCCCGTGGTCCGTCGTGAAGCGGTATCCGGCGTCGAAGGCGCGCAGTTCGTCTCGCGTCAGCGCCTCGACGTCCCCCGACCCGTCGGTGGTGCGGGGGAGAGTCGGATCGTGGATGACCATGAGGCGGCCGTCCGCGCTCCGGTGCAGGTCGAGCTCCACCGCGTCGGCCCCCACGCGCACCGCGTGCTCGAAGGACGGGAGCGTGTTCTCCGGCGCGAACGCCGCGGCCCCCCGGTGGCCGATGACCCGCAGCGGGGAGCCGGGACCGAACAGATCGTCGGGCAGCACCGGCGGCTCAGGAGTCCATGCGCCGTGCCTGGGCCCGCCCGAGCGCGATGGAGAGGACGATCCACATCCCGGCCAGCGGCGCCGTGGACATCGCGACCCACGCCAGCGTCAGCCCGAGCATCGCGAACAGGCTGTCGATGCCGGCGCCCGCGAGGTCTCCGCCCCGGTACAGGAAGACGTCGACGATCGGCTTCCCCTTGTACTTCTCCGCGGGCGGCACGACCGAGAACAGCGTCTCGCGCGACGGCCGCGAAATCGCGTAGCGCGTCGCGCGGTGGACGGCCTGGAAGATCATCATCACCCCGTAGATCGGCCACACGGCCAGCACGACGAACCCGAGCACGGTGACGAGCGGCAGGATGGCGAGCGTCCAGCCGACCCCGAGCTTCCGGATCAAGTGGGTCGTGATGAAGATCTGCGTCAGCAGGGTGCCGAACTGCGCCAGCGAGTCGAAGTCGGCGAAGCTCCCGACGCGCTGGCTGAACGTGTCCGTGGCCCCGAGGATGACGTTCGCCTGCGTGAAGTAGATCAGCGTGTTCGAGATCGCCATGAACACGACCCAGAGGCCGACGCCGAGCAGGTAGGGCGAGGTGAACACGGCCCGCAGACCCTCCAGCGCCCCGCCCCCGATCCGCGTGCCCCCATCGCCTCGTCGCCGGGGTCCGGTTTCCGACGCCCGGCCGTCCGACGCCCCGCCGTCCGACGCTACCGGTCCGCCGGCCGGGTCCGCTCCGAGCCGGGAGAGGTCCGACGCCCCGGCCCTGCGGTCGAGGATCAGCATGACGGCGATCGCGAGCGCGAAGCAGCCGGCCCCGACCAGCATGAGGCCGGCGGGCAGGTACGGACTCTCGGTCAGCCCGCTGACGAAGCTCGCGCCGCGCCCCCCGGCCAGCGCCCCCAGCGTGCCCCCGATCCCGATGAAGGGGAACATCCTCTTCCCCTGGTCGACATCGAACACGTCGACCATGAAGGCCCAGAATACGCTGGTCGAGAACAGGTTGATGACGCTCAGCCACACGTAGAAGGTGTAGCCGACGCCGCGCGCGAGGCCGGTCTCCGCGTCGGTGCCGATGAGGCCGCCGCCCGCCCGCACGTCCTGGATCAGCAGCGTCGCGAAGCCGATCAGACAGGCGATGACGAACAGGTACGCGATCGGGATGAAGCGCCGCCGGTTCGTCCGCGCCACGACGCCCCCGAAGACGAGAACCACGAACAGGGAGCCCACCGAAGTGACGGCGAAGAGCCAGCGCAGGTCGTCCATCCCGCGGGCGACCCCCATCGCCTCCCGCACGGGACGGAGGAAGAAGTAGCCGCAGAGGACGAGGAAGAAGAAAAGCGCGGACAGTACGGCGAGCCTGAACTCGCCCCGTCGCATGTTGAGGATCCGCCGGGCGGCGCCGGCGACAGATTGCAGGAAGCTGGCCACGTTCGCTCTCACCGTTAGGTTCCAGGATCCTCTGAAGAGAATCCCTTTTTCCATCTACCGGCAAGCAGAGCCACGATGAAGCGCCAACCCGGAGCTTCCCCCGGATGACGCCGCCGCCGGAGAGCGAGCCGCGCACGTTCGCCGCCCGGCTGACGGGCGCCCGCCCTGGAGAGGCCGGGCTCGTGTTGCTGTCGGCCCTCTATTTCTTCTTCATCCTGTCGGCGTACTACGTGATCCGGCCCATCCGCGAAGAGATGGCGGTCGCGGGCGGAGTCGAGAACATCCCCTGGCTCTTCACGGGGACGCTGACGGCCATGCTCCTCGTGCACCCGATCTTCGCCGCGGTCGTGTCACGGTGGACCCGCCGGCGGTTCGTGACGCTCACGTACCGCTTCTTCATGCTGAACCTGCTCGTCTACTTCGTGCTGCTGAGGGTTGTGGCCGACGGCGCCGCTTCGGTGTGGATCGGCCGGACCTTCTTCGTCTGGATCAGCGTCTTCAACCTGTTCGTGGTCTCCGTCTTCTGGTCGTTCATGACCGACATCTTCCGGGAGCGCCAGAGCCGCCGCCTGTTCGGCCTCATCGGCGTCGGCGGCACCGTGGGGGGCATCGTGGGGTCCGCGATCACGGCCTTTCTGGTCGGGTTCCTTTCGCCCGCGACGCTCCTCCTGTTCTCGGTGCTGCTGCTGGAGGGCGCGGTCGTCTGCCTCAAGGCGCTCGATTCGCGCTGCGCGGCCTCCCCGGTAGCGGTCGAGGGTTCAGCGGCCGGTGCGCGTGACGGAGTAGAAGCGGACGAAGTGATCGGGGGGTCGGCGCTGGAGGGGATCCGGCGGGTGCTGGCGTCGCCCTACCTGCTCGGGATCGGCGCGTTCATGCTGCTGTTCACGATCGGTTCCACCTTCCTCTACAACATCCAGGCGGACATCGTCTCGCGCACCTTCGCGACCGGAGCGGAGCGGACCTCGGTCTTCGCGCGCATCGACCTCTCGGTGAACATCCTCACGCTCTTCACCCAGCTCTTCCTGACGGGCCGCATCCTGAAGTGGCTCGGCGTGCGCCTGGCGCTCGGGATCCTGCCCGTGCTCAGCGTCCTCGGCTTCCTGGCGCTGGGAGCGGCGCCGGTGTTCGCGGTGTTCGTCGTGTTCCAGGTGCTGCGGAGGGCGGGGAACTTCGCGCTCGCGGTGCCGACCCGGGAGGTGCTCTACACCGTCCTTCCGCGCCGCGACAAGTACAAGGCGAAGAACTTCAACGACCTGTTCGTCTACCGTGCGGGCGACCAGATCGGGGTGTGGTCGTTCGCCGGTCTGCGCGCGCTGGGGCTGGGAAGCTCCGCGCTGGCTCTGACCATGGTCCCGCTCGCCGGACTGTGGCTGCTGATCGCGCTGTGGCTGGGAAGGCAGCAGCGAGGTCTTGCTGCGGAGCGCTAGAGTTCGGCGCGGTTTCTTGCCCAGACGGCGTAGTGGCAGGCGCGGGCGGTGAGGGCCATGTAGGTGAGGGACGGGTTCTGACAGGCGGATGAAGCCATGGCCGCGCCGTCGATCACGAACAGGTTCGGCGCGTCCCAGGCCTGGTTGTAGCCGTTGAGGACGGAGGTCGCCGGATCCCGTCCCATGCGGGCCGTCCCCATCTCGTGGATCGTGAGGCCCGGCGCCGTGAGGTCCGTGAGCAACTCGACGTCCGTTCCGCCACCGGCCTCCAGCATTTCCGCGGCGCGGTCCGCGCTGTCGCGCATCATCCGGCGCTCGTTGTCGCTCCACTCGCAGTGGATGCGGAGGGCGGGGATTCCCCACGCATCGACCCGTTCCGGATCGAGTTCGATGTAGTTCTCCTCGCGCGGGAGGCACTCGCCGAAGGCGCCGAGTTCGAACTCCCACACGCCGGGTTCGGTTAGCCGGCGCTTGTAGTCGGTGCCGAAGCCCGGCATGTCGAGGCCGCGGCTCCAGCCCTGCCGGGTGGACCACCCCTGGTAGCCGTAGCCTCGGATGAAGTCGGGCGAGGGTTCCGTCACGTTCCGGAAGCGGGCGATGTAGATCCCGTTCGGACGCTGGCCGGTGTAGCCGTGGTTCTCCCAGCCGGGGAACTTCGCCTTCGCCCCGGTGCTCATCGTGTGGTCCATGAGATAGCGGCCGAGGGCGCCGCTTGAGTTCGCGAGCCCGTCCGGGAAGTCGGCGGAGGTCGAGTGGAGGAGGATGCGGGTCGACTCCAGCGCCGAGGCGCCGAGCATGACGATCTCCCCGTGGAACTCCAGGTCCTCTCCCGTCTGCCGGTCGATGACGCGCACGCCCGTGACCCGGCCGCGGGCGGGGTCCCAGATCACGCTGTGCACGACGCTGTCCGGCCGCAGCGTCATGCGCCCCGTGGCTTCGGCGGCGGGCAGGGTGGCGCTGAGCGAGCTGAAGTAGCTCCGGGTGCGGCAGCCGCGGTGGCAGGGACCGCAGTAGTGGCAGGCGCTCCGTCCCTTGTGGTCGCGTGTGAGGACGGCCGTGCGCCCGATCGTCATCATCCGCGTGTCGCCGAAGTCGCGCGCGATCGCCTCCTTCACCGCGTTCTCGACGCACGTCATCTGCATGGGCGGCAGGAAGACGCCGTCCGGCAGCTGGGGCAGGCCTTCGGGGCGGCCGCTGATGCCGGCGAAGGCTTCGACGTGGCTGTACCACGGCGCGAGGTCCGCATAGCGGATCGGCCAGTCGACCCCGATCCCGTCGCGCGCGTTGGCCTCGAAATCGAGATCGCTGAGACGGTAGGACTGGCGCGCCCACATGATCGAGCGGCCGCCGACCTGGCGGCCCCGGATCCAGAGGAAGGGCTTCTCGTCGGGTGTCGTGTAGGGGTTCTCGATGTCGTTGACGAAGAACTTCCGGCCCATCTCGTCGCAGGCGTAGCACTCGCGCTGCACGGGCTGCTCGGCGGCGAGCGCCTTGCGGTCGTTCCAGCCGCGGTACGGCATGCGGTACGGGGGCACGTGCTCGGTGTAGTCGCGCTCGGGGACGATCATGGGCCCCGCCTCGAGCACGAGCGTGCGGAGGCCGAGTTCGGTGAGCTCCTTGGCGGCCCAGCCGCCGGTGATCCCGGAGCCGACGACGATCGCGTCCCAGACCTCCTGGCGGCTCACTGCTGCTCTCCGGAACAGCTCTGCCGGCCGCGCTGTCCGCCGGGACGGCCCTCGCCGGCGCCGTACTGGTCAAGGATGACGCACCCCTCGAAGGCGCCGGGGATGATCCGGTATCCCAGCGAGCGCAGGCCGGGCCGCGAGGTGAAGTAGCCGGCGAGCGTGAAGCGCTTCATGTCGTAGAAGAAGGTCTGCGTCTCGTCGATCCCGGGATCCCGGCGGCGGCGGTCGAGGTCCTCGTCCAGCCGCGCTACGAGTTCCGTCTGCTGGGCCGGGGTGCAGTCGGCGAAGCCGGCGCCGTGGGCCGCCCGGGCGATGGAGTCCACTTCGTCCAGGCCGGCGAGGAAACGGTCGCGGTCCGGCGCGTCCAGCCAACCGGTCAGGAGGGCATCGACGAATGCGGTAACGCCCGCTTCGCTCGCCCCGGGCGTGTCCGTCCGGGGGATGATGACCTCGGCGAGCGCCGTCACCGTCCGGGCCTGCGCGGGCGTGAGCGTCGCGGGCGCCGCGCCGCCGACCGGGCCCGCCACCGACCGGATGCGCTGCCCGAGCGCCAGGGCCTCCGCCACCGCGCTCCCCGGCGCCAGCAGCGGCGCGCCCGCGGCCACACCGAGGATCTCGAGAGCCCTGCGCCGTCTCACAGTCGGTCCTCCCGGCCGGCATCGACATGCGCGGACGGCGGAGGCGCCGCCGCGCCCCGCATAATAGGCCCGGCGGCCCGCGGCAAAAGCCCCGCCGCGTTCGACGCCGACCGGGACGCGCGACATATTGCGCGCATGGACAGACGAAGATTCGTGCAGAACTCGCTCGGCGCCGGCCTCCTCCTCGCCGGCGCCGGACGCGCGGCGCCCGCCGCGGCCCGGACGCTACCCGCGGCCCCGACCCTCCCCGAGGCGCGGGGGCTCCAACTCTACACGGTGCGCTCGCTGATGGCGCGCGATGTCGAGCGGACGCTGGCGTCCGTCGCCCGCATCGGCTACGGCGAGGTGGAGTTCGCCGGCTACTTCGGCCGCTCTCCGGCCGAGATCCGGACCGCGCTGGAAGCGGAAGGCCTCGCGGCTCCCGCGGCCCACCTGTCGCTCGACGAACTCCGGTCGAGCTTCGACGAGGCCGCCGCCGCGGCCGCCGAGATCGGACACCGGTACCTCGTCGTCCCCTACCTCGGGGGTTCCGAGCGGCCGGGCAACGACGGCGCCACGGGATCGGCCCTCGTCGACGGATACCGCCGGCTCGCGGACGAGTTCAACGGGCTCGGGGCGCGCTGCCGCGAGGCCGGCCTCGTCTTCGGCTACCACAACCACGACTTCGAACTCGAGGAGGTGGACGGCGTTCGTCTCTTCGACGTCATGATCGAGAACACGGACCCCGAACTCGTCACCTACGAGGTCGACTTCTACTGGCTCGTGCACGCCGGCGCCGATCCCTTCGACTACTTCAGCCGATACCCCGGCCGCTTCGAACTCTGCCACGTGAAGGACCGCACGCCGGACGGCGAGATGGCGGACGTGGGCGCGGGCGTCATCGACTTCGCGGCGATCTTCGAGCACTCGGAGGAGGCAGGGCTCGTCCACTACTTCGTCGAACACGACGCGCCCGCCGACCCGATGGGGTCCGTACGCGCGAGCTTCGAGCACCTCGACGCGCTCGATGGCTGATCCGGCCCCGCCCCGGGACCGGAAGCCGGTCAGCCGCCGCGACGCCCTGCGCGCGACCGGCGCCGCCTCGCTCGGCCTGCTCGTCGGCGGCAGGGCGAACTCCGGGTCCGCGCTCGCCCGCCGCTCCGCCGACGCCATCACGCAGTCCGTGGCGCGCTGGTGCTTCGAGGAGATCCCCCTCGTCCCCTTCTGCCGGGGCGTGGCCGACATGGGTCTCACCGCGATGGATCTGCTCACGGTCGAGGAATGGCCGGTCGCGCACGACCACGGCCTCACGGTCTCGTGCGGCGACGTGGCGGCCGGGACGATCGAGGACGGCCTCAACGAAACGCGGAACCACGCCGGCATCATCGAGGCTTTCGAGCGCCACATCCCGCACGCCGCGCGCGTCTCGGTCCCCAACGTCATCTGCTTCTTCGGCAACCGCCGCGGCATGGAGAACGGCGTCGGGATCGAGAACTCCATCCGCTGCCTCGAGGCGTGCGCTCCCATCGCCGAGGCCGAGGGAGTGACGATCCTCGTCGAGGTCCTCAACTCGAAGCCCGGCGGGCACGTCGACTACATCGGCGACCGCATGGACTACGCGCTCGAGATCATCCGGGCCGTCGACTCGCCCCGCGTGAAGATCCTCTACGACATCTATCACATGCAGATCATGGAAGGGGACATCATCCGCACGCTGACGGATGCGAGCCCCTGGATCGGCCACTACCACACCGGCGGCGTCCCCGGGCGGGCCGAGATCGACGACACGCAGGAACTGAACTATCCCCCGATCGTGCGGGCGATCGCGGACACGGGTTTCGAGGGCTTCATGGCCCACGAGTTCATCCCGCGGAGCGGCGACCCCCTGCGCTCGCTGCGCGAGGCCGTGGAGTTGTGCGCCGTCTAGCTGCTAACCTTCGCCGGACGACTGCCGTTCGATCCGCTCGCGTGCGAGGGCCAGGAAGCGTCCGGCGGCCTCGATCGCGACGCGCGCCTGAGGCTCGTGGAACGCGGCGAAGGGAACCCCTCCCGGGAGGCCGTTCGGGTAGCGGGTCGGAATGTAGAGCTGATCCAGGACTCCGGCGTCCTCCAGCAGACGGTCCAGGCCCGTGATCCTTCCCGCATAGCGCTCCACGAGCGCGACTACGGAGTGGCCGATGATCGTCCGGTCGCCGAGTCCGTAGCCGATGGCCGTGACGGACTTCTCCGCGCTCTGCTGCGCGATGAAGCACGCCTGATGGAAGAACTTCTCGCGCAGGGCCAGGCGCGCGAAATCGAGATCGTTCTCGGCCTGGGCAAACCACCTGCGCGCCTCCTCGGCGCCATCCCACACGGCGGTCAGACCTCGATGGCTACGGCTGACTGCATGGCGTGCCGGAGAAAGGGGCGCCCTTCGCGCCTCAGCTGCTCGAACTCGGTCGGCGTGTATACGACGAGGTCGACCCCGACGCCCGCGGCGACAATGGCAGGCAGGTAGTCCCGGAACCGCTCCACCGAAGGACGGGGAGTCGGCGCGACCACGATCACGTCGATGTCGCTCTCGGGACCGGCCGTCCCGCGGGCGTGGGATCCGACGATCCAGGCCGAGCGGGCGGAGTGCTCGCGCAGAAGGGGACGCAAGGCGGCCAGGAAACGGCGCAACGTGTCGGCGCCCCGATTCGACTCGACCGCGCGTCGCGATTCAGGCGGAAGCGGCGAGGGCATCGGCGATCTGCTCCATCTCGGCCATCGTGTTGTACATGTGGGGGCAGAGGCGGATGCCCGGGAATACGCCCCGGCGGAGCGCTCCCGCGACGCCGTGTTCCTCGTAGATCCGGTTGTAGATGTCCGTGTGGTCGTCGACCGGCAGTTCCGCGATGACGACGCCCCCGCCGAGGCCGGGAACGTCGGACGTGTGGAACTTCACCTCGGGTATGCGCTCGCGGATCGCCGACTTGAGCCCGGTCGCCAGGGCGCGCATGCGGGCCTCGATCTCCGCCGCCCCGATCGCCTCGTGGAACTCCACCGTCGTTCCCACGCCCGCCACCGCCGCGTCGTCCCGCTGGCCGTACGTGCCGAACTTGTCGGCCCCGCCTCCCGCGACCGCGCCCTCCCAGCCCACGCCGACGTCGCTCGGCCACAACTCCCCGACGCGTTCGGCCCGGACGTAGAGGACCCCGGCTTCCTTCGGTCCGCAGAACCACTTGTGGGCGCTCCCGGTGTACGAGTCGCAGCCCATGGCGTGGAGGTCGACTTCCACCGCGCCGAAGCTCTGGGCCCCGTCCATGTGTACGTAAATGCCCCGATCGCGCGCGATGCTGCACAGACGCCGCGCCGGCAACTCGACCCCGGAGATGTTCGAGATCTGCGTGACGGCGAGCACGCGCGTCCGGTCGGTGAAGGCGCTCACGAAGGCGTCGATGAGTTCGTCCTCCGTCTCGGGCACAGGCGGCGTCGCCACGCGGAGCACCTTGTAGCCCCAGCGGTCGGCGCGGACTTCCCACGCCACGTTGTTCGTGGGATGGTTCTGGTCCCACAGCACGACCTCGTCTCCCGCGCCCAGCGTGAGCCCGTTGATGACGGTGTTGTTGCTCTCGGAGGTGTTGCGGGTGATCACGATCTCCTCGGGCGAGGCGCCGAGCAGCCGCGCGAGCGCCGCCACGGACTTCTCGGCCAGCGCGTTGAACTTTGCCCGGTTGTGGAAGGAGGCGTCGCGGTCGATGTCGCGCGTGTACCCGAACACGGCTTCCTGCACCGGCCAGGGCGAGGGGCAGAGATTCGCCGCGTTCACCAGGATGAGTCCGGGGCGAAGCGGAAACTGGGACTTCACCATCTCCCAGAAGGACTCGTCCTCCGACCCGAGGAAGTCCCGCCGCGCCGACAGTTCCTCCAGGCTGAGGCCGGACCTCGACGGCGCCCGCGTCCAGGCCGGAGTCGCCGCGAGGGCGGCCCCCGCCGCGGCGTGCTTGAGGAATCGGCGGCGGTCGGGCAGGCGGGTCGCGTCGGTGGGCGAGCGGGTCGTCACGGAAACCTCCCGTGTTATGGGTTGCCGCATCCCGGAGCGGCAGCCGCGGTCGTTCAGGCAGCCCGCGGCAAAACGGACTGCCATCCAACATAAGACGCGGAACTTCAGGCGGCATGGGGGCGCGCGCGGCGGACGCGGTCTATGCATGCGGCGAGGCGTGTCCCATGTTCCGAAAGGCCCCGCGCCCACCACACCAGGAGGTACCCATGGACACGCGCGCCCCCCTTTCCCGCCGCGCCCACTTCCGGAATCCCTTCACCCTCGTAGCGCTCTGTGCGCTCGGCCTGCTCTGCAGCCCCGCGATCCCCGGCTCGGCGCTGGTCGCCCAGGAAGCGAACGGCGCGCTCGCGCTCGAGTCGTGGCTCGACTGGGAGCGGGTCCAGGATCCGAGGATCTCGCCGGATGGAGGCGCCGTGGTGTACGAGCGTCTGTGGGTCGACAAGATGAACGACGCGTGGGAGTCGTCGATCTGGATCGTGAATCCCGACGGGAGCCGCCCGCGCCACCTCGTCGACGGATCCTCGCCGCGCTGGTCTCCCGACGGCAGCCGGCTCGCGTTCCTCGCGCCCGACGACGAGGGGAACGCGCAGATCTTCGTGCGCTGGATGGACGCCGAGGGCGCCGTCTCCCAGGTCACGCGGCTCACGGACAGTCCATCGAACATCGCCTGGTCTCCCGACGGGACGCGCTTCTCGTTCACGATGCGCGTGGGGGCGGAGGAGCCCACGGCGCGCCACTGGTCGATCGCGCTCCCCAAGCCGGAAGGGGCGACGTGGACGCCGGGCCCCCGGATCATCGAGCGTCTCGTCTATCGGCAGGACCGCGTCGGTTTCCTGGGCGACAAGTACCAGCACATCTTCGTCGTCCCCGCCGAGGGGGGTACGGCGCGCCGGCTCAGTGAGGGCGACTTCAACTACGGAGTCCCCGTCTGGGAACCTGACGGACAGTCGCTCCTGTTCAGCGGTCTCATCGCGGACGACGCGGTGTACCGGTGGCAGGAGACCGAGGTCTACCGGCTCGACGCGGAGTCCGGCGAGCTGAGCCAGGTCACGACGCGCAAGGGCCCGGACAACCGGCCGGTGCCATCGCCGGACGGGCGCATGATCGCCTATGTGGGGCACGACACGACGACGTTCGACTACATCGAGTCCGCCGTGTACGTGATGGACGCGGACGGATCGAACCCGCGCGCCCTCACGGCCGAGATGGACCGCAGTCCCGGGGCGCTGCACTGGGCCCCGGACGGCGGCGGCGTCTACTTCGACGCGGCGGCGGACGGCTATCGCAACCTCCACTACGCCTCGGTGGACGGCGACGTACGGGCGATGACCGAGGGCCCGCAGATGTTCGGCCTCAACGACGTGAGCGGCGGCGGCCTGGCCGTCGGGATGTGGGGCGATGCGCATGAACCCGGCGACATCTACGTCTTCCCCGTGGACCAGCCCGACCGTCGCACGAGGCTGACCGATGTGAACGCCGACGTGCTCGCGGGCGTGGCGCTGGGCGAAGTCGAACAGGTCTGGAGCGAATCGTCCCACGACGGACTCCCGATTCACGGCTGGGTCATCAAGCCGCCGGACTTCGATCCGGCGGGCCAGTATCCGCTCATTCTCGTGATTCACGGCGGGCCGCACGGCATGTACAACGGCGGGTTCAACTTCTCGTGGCAGGAGCACGCCGCGAACGGCTACGTCGTCCTCTATACGAACCCGCGCGGAAGCTCCGGCTACGGGACGGAGTTCGGGAACGCGATCCAGTACGACTACCCGAACCACGACTTCGACGACCTCATGTCGAGCGTGGACGAGGTCATCGCGCGCGGCTACGTGGACGACAGCAACCTGTTCGTCTACGGGTGCTCGGGCGGCGGCGTCCTCACATCGTGGGTCGTGGGACACACCGACCGCTTCCGGGCCGCCTCGGCGAACTGTCCGGTTGTGAACTGGTTCAACTTCCCGAACGAGGTCGACGGCAACTACCTGCGCTGGTACGCGGACTTCCAGGAGTTCCCGTGGGTGGATCCGAGCGAGCACATCCGACGCTCGCCGATCACCTACGTGGGCAACGTCACCACGCCGACGATGCTGATGACGGGTGTCCTCGACCTGCGCACGCCGATGTCGCAGACGGAGCAGTTCTACCAGGCGCTCAAGGCGCAGAACAAGCCGACGGCGATGGTTCAGTTCCAGGGCGAGTGGCACGGAACGTCGCGCCTGCCGTCCAACTTCCTGCGCACGCAACTCATCCTCAGGAAGTGGTTCGAGCGCTGGGGCACCCACGACGACGACCGCACCGCCACCACCCAGACCGGCTCGTAACGCACCCTGGGACCAGGTGGCGCCCGTTCGGAGCCGCAATCGGCCACGGGGGTGACAGCACCGGCTGTCATCGCTTGTACGTGGGTAAAAATGCGGCTATAATACCCATATGTACGCAAGATTGTTGTCTCTACATCTGCGATCCACGCGTCGAAGCGCCCTCGTGCTGGGGCCGAGACAGGTGGGGAAGTCCACCCTTCTGTCCTCGCTCGAGCCTGACCTTTCGCTGAATCTCGCGAACCCGCGAACCTTCCGAGACTACGCGGCCCACCCCGAGCGGCTTCAGCGGGAACTCGATGCGGCGCCCCCGGCCGTGAAGACGGTCTTCCTCGATGAAGTACAGCGGATACCCGCTCTTCTCGATGCCGTGCAGGTCTGTCTCGACGACAAGCCCGGCCGCTTCCGGTTTCTGCTCTCGGGATCGAGCGCGCGCAAACTCCGTCGCGGGCAGGCGAACCTCCTGCCGGGACGCGTCCATGTGCATCATCTGTATCCGCTTCTCGCCGCGGAACTCGGACGGGACTTCGACCTCGACCGCGTCCTCGCGCACGGGACGCTGCCGGGCATCTACTCGGAAGGCGATCCCGTCACCCGCGCAGCCGACCTGCGCAGCTACACGGACACCTATCTGCGGGAGGAAATCCAGGCGGAGGCGCTGGTGCGGAACATCGGCGGTTTCGCACGGTTGCTGGACCTGATGGCCGCCGCGTCGGGTCGCATCCTGAACGTCCAGGCGCTGTGCCGGGACGCGGGTCTCGGGTACGAGACGACGCGGCGGTACGTCGATGTCCTTGAGGACACGCTCGTGATGTTCCGGGTGCCGGCATGGAGCGGGCTGCGCGGGTCGAGCCGCGCGAGTTTCGTCCGGCATTCGAAACTCTTCTTCTTCGATCTGGGGGTGCGCAATGCGTTGCTTCGGCGACCGCTGGATGCACCGCTCGCCGACGAACGCGGCATGCTGCTGGAACATCTGATCGCCTGCGAGTTGCACCGAAGGCTGGGGACGCTTTGGCCGGAGGCCGCGCTCTACCACTACCGGACCCGGCACGGCGCCGAAGTGGATCTCGTGCTGGAGGTTGGGCGCGAGGTGTGGGGGATCGAGGTCAAGGCGAGCCGCAGAGTGGGCCGGCGCATGCTGAGCGGCCTCTCATCCCTTGCCAGCCGATGCGACCGCCTCGCACGTCGGATCGTCGTGTTCCTCGGTGAGCGTCCTCAGCGTCTCGACGGCGTCGAGGTCCTCCCGCTCGAGGATTTTCTCCGACAACTCCCGACCTGAGCCAGCAGCCATCAAGGCTGGAAGAGGGTCTCGGAGAGGATCTCGTCGAGGTTGGAGACGAGAAGGTCGGCGTCGGCTTCGGAGAAGACGAGTGGGGGCTTCATCTTGATCACGTTGTGGTCGGGGCCGTCCGTGCTGAGGAGGATCCCCTTGTCGCGCATGCGTTGGACGGCGGCGTCGGCCCAGTCGGCGGCCGGTTCGAGGTCGTCGCCCTCACGCACGAACTCGATACCGGTGAACAGGCCGCGGCCGCGGGCGTCCCCCACCGGGGCGTGACGGTCCCGGAGGCGTTCCAGGCCGGCCAACAGGCGCCGGCCGACGATGGCGGCGTTCTCCCGCAGGCCCTCTTCCTCGATCACGTCGAGGACGGCGAGGCCGATGGCGCAGGAGACGGGGTTCCCGCCGTAGGTGTTGAAGTACTCCATCCCGTTGGCGAAGGACTCGGCGATCTCGCGCGTGGTGATGACCGCGGCGAGGGGGTGGCCGTTCCCGATCGGCTTGCCCAGGGTGACGATGTCGGGGACGACGCCGTGCTCCTCGAAGGCCCAGAAGTGCGATCCCACGCGGCCGAAGCCGACCTGCACCTCGTCGGCCACGCAGACCGCGCCGTGTTCGCGGGCCGCCGCGTAGGAAGCCGCGAGGTATCCGGCCGGGAGTGGGATCTGTCCGCCGCAACTGAGGATCGACTCGTGGAAGAAGGCGGCCGCGCCGGTCGGGCGGTCCCCGAACCAGGTGGGCTCGGTCTCGAGCGCCGCCGCCGCCTCGCCGACATGGGCCGCGTAGAGCGGTGCGATCTCGTCATCGGGCCCGCGGTGGCGCCCCCGGAACCGATCCGGCATCGGCGCCATGCGGACCCACGGCCGGAGTCCTTTCCCGCCGGGGCCGTTGAACTTGTAGGGGCTCAGGTTGACGACCGAACTCGAGTTCCCGTGGTACGCCCCGTCGAGGACGACCGCGCCCACCTTGCCGGTGTGCGTGCGCGCCATGCGCAGGGCGAGTTCGTTGGCCTCGGTGCCGGAGCACACGAGGAAGCACACGTCGAGCGGGGCCGGGAAGAGGGCCGTCAGCCGTTCCGTGTATTCGAGGATCGTCTCGTGCAGGTAGCGCGTGTTCGTGTTGAGGGCGGCCATCTGGCGGCGCGCCGCTTCGTTCACGCGCGGGTGCGAGTGTCCGACGTGGGCGACGTTGTTTACGCAGTCGAGGAAGGGCTGGCCGTCGATGTCGTAGAGCCAGGCGCCCCGGCCCCGCACGATGTGGAGCGGCCGCCGGTAGGAGAGGCTCAGCGAGGGGCCGAGCCGCCGGTTGCGGTCCTCGACGAGGGCGGCGTGGCTGCGGGGTCGCGGCGCCGTCGCCTCGCCCGGGAGCCGAAGCAGGTAGTTCGGGTCGGGGCTCACCGCGGTCCACGCGCCGCGGGCGCCCGGGGCGGCGACGCCCGGGAAGGTCCCCTCGTAGCCCAGGGAATCGAGGAGGATCTGGAAGTGAAGGTGCGGGGCCCAGTCGCCGTTGCCCGGCGGGGCGCCGATCCAGCCGATGGTCCGGCCCGCCTCCACGACCTCGCCGGGCGCGACGTTCGGCAGGGATTCGGGCGACAGGTGCCCGAACAGCGTCCGAAATCGGACGGGCCCATCCGCCTCGCCGGCCGGGTCCTCCACCTCGTGCTCGAGGATGATCGTGGGGCCGTAGTCCAGTCGGTCGGCGTTGTCGCGCACGGACACCACGCGGCCCCCGAGCGGCGCGAGCACGGGTGTCCCCGGCTCCGCGAACAGGTCCACGCCGAGGTGAACGGTCCGCCACTCGTCCATCTCGTTCCCCGGCGCGCGGAAGGCCTCGCCCGTGTACCACCAGCGCACCTCGTCGTAGCGGCCAATGCCGATCGCCGCGCCCGCATCCCGCATCCGGTCGAACAGCCTCTGCGAAAAGCTCGAGTGGTCCGTCGGATCGAAGGTTCCGCCGTCGTCCCCCGACTCGACGCTCAGGTCGAGCGTGACGGTGGGCGCGGTGCGGGGGTCCGGATCGAGCACGGGCGCCGCGTCCGGGGCGGCGCGTTCGAGCGCCGCGATGACCCGGGCCGTCGAGGGACACGGCGCGTGCCCGCAGGCCTCCCGCAGCCGGTAGCGTCCCAGGTTCGGCGGCGTCGCGTCCAGCCGCTCGATCACCTCCCAGGCCGGTGCCTGGCTCACGAGCAGGTACTCGTTGTCCGGCTCCTGCGCACCGCGCACCGACGAGATGGTCACGCTCAGCGCGAGGCGCAGCCGCGCCAGTTCGTACACGACATCAGCTTCGACCTCCGCGAGTTCGTGCTCCGCGACGTAACCCCGCGCCACGTCGCAGAAGGCGGCCACCGGATCGCGCGTCCCGAACCCGGCGTAGGCGCAGGCCACGGCGAGGTTCGCCACCGTCCACGAGCGGACCGTGTCGCCGAAGTCCACGATGCCCACGAGGTGGGGCGCTCCGCCCTTCATCCGGCCCGGATCGATGTGGATGTTGGCCGGGTTCGCGTCGTTGTAGATCAGACTCTCGCGCAACTCGCCCGCGCGGGGCCGCACGACGGCCGCGTGCCGCTCGAGAATCCGCGCGACGAGTTCGCGCCGGCCCGGCTCCGGGATCGCGTCCAGGTGCTCCGCGATGAGCGAGGCGGCGCCGCGGAGGTCCCAGATCATCGGACGGTCCGCGCCCGCGAGCTGAGACGAAGAATGATCGAGGATTCCGGCGAGGCGGCCGATCTGCCGGCGCAGTTCGGGTCCGTGCGGCCGGAAACCGTCCAGCGGAATGCCCGGGACCGGTTCCAGGAACCGCGCGAAGTGGGTGTGCCCGCCGATCGCGTCTTCGACGAGACGCCCGCTCTTCACGGCGGGGCGCCAGTGCGGAAGCGCGAAGCAGGCCTGGGACTCCGAGAGCGCCGCCAGCAGGGCCGCTTCCTCCTCGAGGACGGCGCGGCCTTCGAGCAGGTTCGAGACCTTCAGGTACCCGCGGACCCGCGACCCGCCGGAAGTCTCCCGAGCGGTCGCGTCCGAAATCTCGAACACCCGGTCGCGCTCGCTCGCGCACTCGCGGGCCCGCCCGTGCACGCCCCAGAAGTCCCGGACGAGTCCGGCCGCTTCTCCCTCCGAGAGCGAAGGTCTCCCGGCCGCATATCCGGCGTCGAGTGTTTCCATGATGGGCGAAGCTCCCACCCGGCAAAGGTTCGGTCAACCACGCCGGCAATTGCCGCTTATTGCCGCCCGCGCCGGTCGAAACGAGCTTTCGATCCCGGTTCGATCGCCTGGTCGCATGTCGCTTTGCCACATGGAGGAGAATCATGTCGCTCCGCTTTGGGCTCATCGCCTCCACCCTCGTCCTGGGTGTCGCGGGCACGCCGGCCGTCCACGCGCAGGAGCGGGTGTACGCCGTGGCCTCGCCCCCCGAGTTGGAGTTGGAGGTCGGGGCGTCCTTCCAGCTCACCGCGGAGATCCAGGGAACCGCGGAGGAAGGCGCCGCCTCGGAGGTGCGCTGGTTCGCGGCGGACGACGGCGTGACGGTGACGGACGACGGCGTGGTGACGGCGGTGCGGCCGGGCGAGTCGCGCGTGGCGGCAATGTTCCGCGGCCAGCCGAGTTGGGTGGCGATCCGCGTGCCCCGGCTCGAGCCCGCCCGCATCGAGGCCCGCGTCGCCGGGCCCGTCTACGCGGGTGCGACCGCGGCCCTGAGTCTCGCGGCCTATACGGAACCCGGCACCGTGGTGGACGATGCCGAGTTCGCCTTCGCCTCCGCCGACCCGGCTGTCGCGACGGTGGATGGCGCCGGACGCGTGCTCGGCCACGGGCCGGGACGGACGGTCCTCACCGTTTCCACTGGCGGTGTCTCGACCCGGGTCGCGGTGACCGTCGAGCCGAACACCGCCGAAGAATACGAACTGGTGGCTTCCGGGGACGTCAGCTCGCTCTCGACGGGGGATGTCGCGGCCTTCCGGCTGGCGGGCCGCGCCGCCGGGGGCGGCGAGTTCCCCCTCGCGCCGCTCTGGAGCGTGACGCCGAGCGGGGCGAGCGTCGAACCCGTCGACGGACGCGGGCTCTTCGTGGCGGAGGAGCCGGGTACCTACCACGTGACCGCGATCGCGGGCCCGGCCATCGCACGCACGGTTTCCGTGCAGGTCGGTCCCCGCCGCCACACCGCACGGCTCGAACTCGTGGGAAGCGGGATCACCTCCACGCACCGGGCCGGCGACACCTGGGTGTTCGAGGGCGTGGACGGACGCGACTACGCCTACCTCGGCACCTTCTACCACGACTGGATGAAGGTGTGGGACGTGACGGACCCCGCGCAGCCCGTCCTTACCGATTCGATCCAGCTCGATGCCCGCCGCATCAACGATGTGAAGATCCACCCGAACAACCGCCTGGGAATCGTCACCCGCGAGGGGGCCTCCAGCCGCAGGAACGGGATCGTCCTCCTCGACCTCTCGAATCCCGCCCATCCGGAAATCCTCTCGGAGTACACGGACACGGTGACGGGGGGCGTGCACAACGTCTGGATCCTGGGGGATGAGGATCTCGTCTACGCCTGCCACAACGGGACGAGCGAGATCGTCATCATCGACATCTCCGATCCGGCGAACCCGCGCGAGATCAACCGCTGGGCTCATGACGAACCGATCCGCAGCCTGCACGACGTGATCGTCCAGGACGGGTACGCGTACGCGTCGTTCTGGAACGAGGGCATCTATATCCTCGACGCCGGGGCGGGCACGCACGGAGGCACGGCCCGCGACCCGAAGCTCGTCTCGCGGTGGGTGTCGGGGCAGGGGAACACGCACGTCGCCTGGCGTCACGGCAAGTACCTGTTCGTGGCGGCCGAGATATACCCGTCCGACTGGGATCCGAACGTGCTCGGCCCCATCGAGGCGCGGGGCTACGTGGAAGTGCTCGACATGACGGACATGGAAGACCCGGTGAAGGTCGCCCACTACACCGTGCCGGAAGCGGGAGCCCACAACCTGTGGAGCGACGACCGCGACCGGCTCTACGTCGGCTACTACCAGGCGGGGCTGCGGGTGCTGGACATCTCGGGCGAACTGCGCGGCGACCTTTACCGCCAGGGCCGCGAGATCGGCGCGATCAAGACGTCATCGCCGGACGCCGCGGTGCCGAACTGGTCGATGACGTGGGGCGCCCAGTTGTTCAAGGGGCGGATCTTCACCTCCGACCTCCACTCCGGCCTGTGGATCGCCCGCCTCGTCGAGGAGGAACTCGTCCCATGAGAACGAAAGAGAGCACCATGCATCGCGCTGCCGTGACGGCCGCCGCCGTCCTCATCTCCCTCTGGCCGGCTTCCGTCGCCGAGGCGATGGCCCAGGAGGCCCCTGCGCCGACCCCCGGGCAGAATGTGACCCTGGTCACCGGAGCCACCTCCGGCCTCGGCCGCGAACTCGCCCTGCGGCTGGGCGCGCGGGGCGATCACGTCATCGTCCACGGGCGCAACGAGGAACGCGGCGCCGAGGTGGTGGATGCGATCAACGCGGCGGGGCCCGGGAGCGCGCGCTTCTACCGCGCCGATTTCGCGTCGCTGGCGGAGGTCCGGGCCTTCGCCGAGACGCTGCGGGCCGACTACGACCGCCTGGACATCCTGATCAACAACGCGGGGTTCGGGTCCGCGCCGGACGAGCGGTGGGTCACGGAGGACGGCCACGAGTACCGCTTCCAGGTGAACTACCTCTCCACCTTCCTGCTCACGCACATGCTGATGCCGCGCCTGCTCGACAGCACGCCGTCGCGCATCGTGAACGTGTCTTCGGGCGCGCAGACGCCGATCGACTTCGATGACGTGATGATCGAGAAGGACTTCAGCGGGCGCCGCGCCTACGCCCAGAGCAAGCTCGCCCAGATCATGTTCACGCACGATCTGGCCGATGACCTGGCCGGAACGGGCATCGTGGTCGGCTCCCTCCATCCGGCGACCTACATGCCGACCGAGATGGTGCGGCGCTTGGGCGCGACGCCGCGCGCCACCATCGACGAGGGGGCGGACGCCGTGATGCAGGTGGTGGACTCGGACGACTTCGAGAGCGGGCAGTACTTCAGCGGCCTCCGTCCGACCCGCGCGAACGACCAGGCCTACGACGCCGAGGCGCGCGCCCGCCTCCGGGAGTTGAGTCAGGAACTGACCGGCCTCACCTGCAACATGGGCCGCTGCCGGCTGGATCGCTGACCGGCGGGCGGCTCCCCCAGAGCCGCTCCGCCAGAAGCGCTAGCGCTCCAGGGCTTCGAGCGCGGCGAGGATGTCGGCGTGCTCCGGGCGGACGGTGTAGTCCACCTCCGTGAAGCTCCAGCGCACCGTGCCGTCCATGTCGATGACGTAGGTCGTGGGGTGCGGGAGCTGGCGTCCGCGCCCGGAGTTCTCGTTCAGGAGGCCGTAGCGGTTCGTGATCGCGGAGCCGTCATCGGACAGGAGCGGGAAGTCGAGCGCGTAGTCGTAGTCCTCGAGGACGCGGTCGATCATGAGCCCGATGTCCTCGGGGCTGTCGGGGGCGATCGCCAGGAGTTGGGTCCGTTCGCGCTGTTCGGGCGTCATGAAGTCTCGCAGCTCTCCGAGCTGCTTTGCGCAGTACGGTCACCAGTGGCCGCGGTAGAAGAAGAGGATGACGTTCCTCTCTCCGCGGTAGTCCGAAAGCGTGATCGGCTCGCCCGCGCTTGAAAGGGCCGTGAAGTCGGGCGCCGGGCCGCCGGCGAGCACGCGCTCGAGGTCCACCGGGGGCAGGTCGTGCCCGTCCACGGGGCCGAGCGCCACCTGGGCCGCCTCTTGCGCCGCGGCCTCGTCGGCCCCCGCCGCCGCGGAGGCGTCGGCATCTCCGGTGTCTCCCCCGGGTGCGCAGCCGGCCGCTCCCACCGCCAGCGCGACTCCCGCCGCCCACAACCGGGCGTGACGCGCGTCCATTATCCGCATCTCCGTGTCTCCCTTTTCCTTTTGTGTGCGCCCGCGAACGCCGCCGCCGTCCGCCGGCCCGGCAACGCTATCGCACCGGGGGGCCGCGCGACAGCGGCGGCCGCCAAGCAGGCTACCGGCCGCGATAGGCGGGGGTGCGCTTCTCGGCGAAGGCTTCGAGGCCTTCGCGCCAGTCCTCGGAGGCCATGCAGGTGAAGAGCGCTTCGGCCTCGAGGCGCAGCGCCTCTTCGGCGTTGACGGATTCCGCCCGGTCGAGCAGGCGCTTGGCGAGGCGCATGGAGATCGGGGCGTTGCGGGCCAGCCGGCCGGCGAGATCGAGGGCGGCGGGGAGGACCTCCTCCGCGGGGAGCACCTCGTTGGCCAGCCCCCATGCGCCCGCCTCCTCGGGGGTGAAGTAGCGCCCCAGGAGGATGAGTTCGGCCGCGCGCGCGTGGCCCACGCGTCGGCGCAGCGTATAGGCCGTGCCGCCCCCGATGAACGTTCCCAGCGCGACCTCCGGCATGCGCAGCTTCGCCTCCTCCGCCACGATGACGAAATCGCACGAGAGGGCGAGTTCGCAGCCCGCCCCGATCGCGTGTCCGTTAACGGCCGCGACGACGGGCTGCGGCAGCGTCTGGAGCGTGCGGAACACGCGCTGGCTCGTCTCGATATAGGCGCGGCGCTCCGCCTGCGACGCCTCGCGGTCGCGGTGCGCCTTGAGGTCGGCCCCGGAGCAGAACCCCCGCCCCGTCCCCGTCACGATGACGACGCGCGTCTCGAAGTCCGCTCCGATGCGCGCGAGTTCGGCTTCCAGCGCCTCGTACATGGGGAGGCTGACGGCGTTGAGACGGCGGGGACGGTTGAGGCGGAGGATCCGGACGGGACCCTCCGCCTCGACCAGGAGCGGGACCTCTGCGGCGGCGTTCAGCTTCCCGCGTCGTCCGTCGTCGTGACGGGCTTCGCCGGCTTCACGTGCATCTCGAGCCAGCGGTCGGTCTCCCACAGGACGTGCAGAACCGACTCGCGCGCCGCGTAGCCGTGGCTCTCGGCCGGCAGGAAGACGAGCCGCGCCGTCGCGCCCAGCCCCTTGAGCGCCGCGTAGAAGCGCCGCGACTGGATGGGGAAGGTGCCCGAGTTGTTGTCGTCCTCGCCGTGGATGATGAGGATGGGCTCGTTCACCTTGTCCGCGTGCATGAAGGGCGACATGTACAGGTAGAGGTCCGGGTCCTCCCAGAAGAGCCGCTGCTCGCGCTGGAAGCCGAACGGCGTCAGCGTCCGGTTGTACGCGCCGCTGCGCGCCACGCCGGCCCGGAAGATGTCGGAGTGCGCGAGCAGGTTGCCGGTCATGAAGGCGCCGTAGGAGTGTCCGCCGACGCCGACCCGGTCCGGATCCACGACGCCGCGCCGCACGCCCTCGTCGACCGCCGCCTGTGCGTTCGCCACAAGCTGCTGGCGGAAGGTGTCGTTGGGCTCCGCATCGCCCTCGCCGATGACCGGCATCGACGCGTTGTCGAGCACGGCGTAGCCCCGGGTCACGTACGGTACGGCGCCGCCATAGGGGATCCGCGTGAACTGGTAGGGCGAGTCGCGCCGCTGGCCGGCCGCCGCCGCGCTCTTGAACTCGGTCGGATACGCCCACACGAAGGTCGGGAGCGGACCATCGCGCTCCTGGTCATAGTCCGCCGGCAGGTAGAGCGTGGCCGAGAGCGGGATGCCGTCCTCGCGCTCGTACTGGATCGCCTCCTTGCGAACGCCGGCGAACTGCGGATACGGGTGCGGGAATTCGGTCACGGCGCTGATCGTCCCCCGCTCGAGGTCGCGCAGGAAGTAGTTCGGGGGCTCGTCCACCGACTCCCGCCGCGTCATCAGTCGCCCGTCCTCGAGGAGCGTGACCACGCCCTCGTAGTACGGCGCCTCGGAACGGAACAACTCCTCTTCCTCTCCCGTTTCGAGGTTCCGCTTCCTTAGGAAGGGACGGTTGCCTTCGGGCGAAGCGCCCTGTCCCGCGAGGTAGATCGAGGACCCCCCGTCGGCGGTCATGAGGACGCCCTGTCCGCGCGCGTTCGTCGTGAACATCGGGAAGCCGGGGTCGTTGTACCGGTCCTCCGTCTGCAGGTCGAAGATCAGCTCCACCTCCCCCGGCGCGTCCGGATCGATCCGGTAGGTGCGCTGCTGGCGGGTGGAGAACCAGTTCTCGTTCACGAAGGCGAATCCCTCATCCGCCCACATCACGCCGCCGTAGCGGAGCGCGAGGTCGGCGATCGCGACAGGCTCCCCGGAGAAGGGCGCCGCGTGCATGAACACCCGGTCGCGGATGTCCGCCTCGGCGAGCGCGTCGCCGCCGTCCTGCGCCTCCGTCCAGTACAGCGTCGCGTCCGCGTCGGCGCGCCACGAGATCGACCGCACGCCCGTCGGCACCGACCCGAACGACGTGGGGACGCCATCCTGGAGCGGGAGTTCCGTGACCTGGTGGACCACGTTCCCCTGCGTGTCCCACACCTCGATCGTGCGCGGGAAGCGGGAGGCCGGCACCTGGTACGAGTACGGCCGGTGCGTCGTCTGCACGAGCAGGTGCTCGCCATCCGGCGACGGCGAGGCGCCCGAGAAGATCGACGGATCGCCGACCATGGCCACCGATCCGTCGAGGCCGACGCGGGTCAGCTGCGCCGTGGAGTAATACTCGTAGAGCGCCTCATCGTGCTGGTCCTGCAGCAGATCCTGGTACGTGCGGGCGGGGGCCGCCTCCCCCGACGTCTCCTCGATCATTGGCGCCGTCGGCACCATCGGCTCCGCGGGAGCCGGGCCGCGGCCGGCCGGCGCCGCCATGGCGTAGAGGAAGTCGCCTTCGGGCGACCAGTTGAACGGGGCTCCGAAGCCCACGTTCACGAGGTCGAGGTCCGACAGCCGTCGCGCCGCCGCGGACGCGACATCCAGGATCCAGAGCTGCACGGCCGAGTCGGTGTCGTGCGTGAACGCCACCGTGCTTCCGTTGGGCGACCAGCGCGCGTTGCGGATGCGCGGGTTCTCCGGCAGCCCGGTCACGGCGCGCTCTTCGCCCTCGAACGTGCGTAGCGCGAGCCCGTTCGAGGGCCGCGCGCGGCTGGGGCCGTTGGTGCGCGGGTTGATGCGCAGTCCGGCGATCCGCAGCTCCGGCGCCGCCACCTCACCGATCGACGGCAGGCTGGGCCGCATCGTGAGCAGCATCAACGACTCGTCGGGGCTCAGGCTGATGCCCGGGGTCGTGGGGGCGTCGACGAGCGCGGCGAGTTCGGCGGCCGGCGTCTGGTATCCGTCCGCCCCCTCCTGCGCGGCGACATCCGTCGTGGCCGCGGCGAGGAGGAACGCGAAGGAGAGGGAGAATCGAAGGATTCGAGGGCTGTGATCGTGTCGCATTGCAAGAGCTCCAGCTGATGACCGCGGTCCCCTGAACCGGTGATCAGGACCACTTGGTGTCGTGTCCCGGAAAAGTCCGAACCGCCCAGGGCGCACGCAAGACGCCCCGGAAAGTGGACATCGAGTACAGATGTGCCTACCTTACTTCAGGTAAGGAACCAGAGGAGGGATCTCGGTGGAAGCGACGATCACCAGCAAGGGGCAGGTCACGCTCCCGAAGCCCATCCGGGATCGGCTCGATCTCAAGGCGGGCGACCGGATCGCATTCTCGATGGAGGATGATGGCAGGCTCCTTGTGACGCCTGTCACGGGGTCCGTCATGGATCTCGCGGGCATGCTCCCGAGACCCCCCGTTCCGCTCAGTCAGGAAGAGATGGACGAAGTGGTCGCTCAAGAGGCCGTTCGCCGGGCGCTACGCGATTGATCGGGCTGGACACCAACATCCTGGTGCGTTTTGTCACGCGGGACGACCGGGAACTCGCGACCGCCGCCACGCGGCTGATCGAGAGCCGTTGTACCGCCGAGACGCCCGGCTACGTGTGCGTACCCGTCCTCGTCGAACTGGTGTGGGTGCTGCGGCGCGGCTATCGCTATGAGAAGACCGCCGTCGTAAAGGTGGTCGGCAAGCTCCTGGGCGCGGCCGAACTCATCGTGGAGGACAGCGAAACGGTTCGACTTGCCCTGCGTGACTATGAGTCGGGTACGGCCGATTTCGCCGACTACCTCATCGGGCGCTGTAACCACGCACGTGGCTTTGCTCCCACGTACACGTTCGATCGTCGGGCGGCGCGGGACAGCCTGTTCAAGCTCGCGACCTGACCGGTCGGACGTTCCCGCGGGAACGTCCGGAGGTCCGCCCGCCCGCCATTGCCCGTCGACGGATTTGCGCCGCACGTTGATAGAGCCGAATCGATCCAGAGCAGCCAAGGCAGAGGAGGATATGATGGATTCCGCCCGCCGCTCACCCCGACTCGCCGGCCTTCCAGCACTCGCGGCGTTCGCCGCGCTCCTCGGAGGGCTGCCCGCCACCGCCCAGGAAGGGACGATCGCGCTGGTCGGAGGCCAGCTGCTGGACGGATACGAGGTGCCCCCGATCCACCATGCGGCCGTCGTCATCGAGGGGAACCGCATCGTCGCCGTGGGGCCCGCGGCCGAGATCGAGATCCCGCCGGACGCGGAGATCATCGACACCCGGGGCAAGACGATGATGCCCGGGATGGTCGACGCGCACGTCCACATCATGATTCTCGGACACGGCGACTACAGCCAGTGGTTCCCGTGGTTCGAGGGGAACGACGATCTCGTATACGAAACATCCGCCAAGCAGTTGCTGGCGGCGGGCGTGACCGCGGGGGTCGACCTCGCCGCACCGATGTCCAGCCTCGCCTTCCGGGATCGGGTGAACCGCAACGAAGTCCCCGGTCCCAGGCTTCTCGCGAGCGGCCCCTGGGTCACCCGCTACGCCTGGGGCTTCCTGCCCGACGAACTCCGCGTCCTGCACCGCACGCCCGAAGAAGCGGCGGAGCGGGCGCGGATGCTGATCGACGCCGGAGTCGACGTCATCAAGACGTGGATCGGCACGACCGAAGAGGACATGCGGGCGATCAAGGCGGTGGCGGGTCCGGCTGGCGTCCCCATCCACTGCCACGTGTACGCGGAGGAGGTCGTGTGGGGGGCGATCAGAGGCGGCTGCGACGTGCTCCAGCACGCGGGCTCGGGCGGCAGCGTCCCCCCCTACTCGCAGGAACTCGTCGACCACATCGCGATGGAGGGGATCCCGGTCGTACAGACGATTTCGCACCGGATCTGGATCTACCCCGCCACGGTCGAGTTCCCGGAGCGCCTCTGGGACCCGGACATCATCGACACCTTCCCCGAGCCGATCCGGGAGCAGGTGCTGAATTCCTACACGAAAAACGACTTCTGGCGGAAACCCTACTTCGGCAGCACGCCGCGCCAGATCCGAAACAGCGAGCGGGCGGGGCGCCAGTTCATCGATGCGGACGCCGTCATGGCGATGGGCACGGATACCGGGTCGCCCCTGAACTTCCACGCGGAGTCGGCGTGGCGTGAAGTATCGGCGTTCGTCGACATGGGGATGACGGAAATCGAGGCGATCTCGGCGGCCACGAAGGTCTCGGCGGAGGTCCTCGGGCTCCGCGAGACGGGGACGATCGAGCCGGGCAAGCTCGCCGACATCATCGTCGTCGACGGCAACCCGCTGTTCGATATCAACGTGCTCGGGTACGTGACCGACGTGATCAAGGACGGGATCATCTACAAGCGCGACGGCGTCCCGGTCTGGGAGATGGAGCAGGCGCGGACGAGCACGAGCGGGCGCTGATGCGCGGCGCCCTTCCGCGGTCGGCCCCGGCACTTGCGGCCGCCTTCGTCATCGCCGCGTGCGGCGCCGCGCCGGAGTCGGCCGACGACGCCCCCACATCCCGCGCGGGCGACGCTCCGTACGACCTCGTGATCGTCGGCGGAACGGTCGTCGACGGGACGGGGGCCGACCGCTTCACCGCCGATGTGGGCATCCGTGACGGGCGCGTGGTCGAGATTGCGCGCGGCGGCGGGCTCTCCGGTCGGGGGGCCGAGGAGATCGACGCCGGCGGGCTCATCGTCTCGCCGGGGTTCGTCGACCACCACAACCACGTCCAGAACCAGGTCCACCGGCGACCGCTGGTCGAGAACTTCATCCGCCAGGGGATCACGACGATCCTTCCCTCGCTGCACAGCGGCGACCAGCCGTACCCGCTGCGCGACTACATGGAGGACCTCGAGGTCGCGCCCAACATCGGCTTCTTCGCGGGCCACACCTGGACCCGCCGGCAGGTGCTCGGAATGGAGGACCGCGCGGCGACGCCGGAGGAACTCGACGAGATGCGGGACCTCGTGCGCGAGACGATGGAGGACGGCGCGCTCGGGCTCGCGAGCGGGCTCCTCTACGTCCCGGCGAACTACGCCGAGACGGAGGAGGTCATCGAACTGGCGAAGGTCGCGGCCGAATACGGAGGCATCTACTACACGCACATGCGGGACGAGGCGCGCGGCCTCCTGCCGGCCGTGCGCGAGGCGATCCGCATCGGCGCCGAGGGCGGACTTCCCGTCCACATCAACCACTTCAAGGCGATGGGAGTCGATAGCTGGGGGAAGACCATCGAGTCGCTCGCGCTCGTGGACTCCGCGCGCGCCGAAGGCATCGATGTGAAGGTCGACGTCTACCCGTACACGGCGGGCAGTACGGGCTCCGGCGTGCTCTTCCCGCAGTGGGTGCTGGCGGGCGGCATCGATTCGTTCCGGGTCCGCGTCACCGACCCCGAGACCCGGGGGCGCGTGCACCGGGAAATCGAGGAGTGGATGCGCCGCGACTGGACGGGCGGCGACCTGTCACGCATCCAGTTCCGCACGCTCCGCGCCTTCCCCGAATACAACGGGAGGCGGATGTCCGACCTCGCCGCGGACCGCGGACTCCCGAACAACGACGCCACGGGCGTGCAGCTCGCGATCGAACTCCAGTTGGCGGGCGGGTTCAGCGCCATCTACCACTTCATGGACGAGGCGGACGTCATCCGCATCATGCGGCACCCGCACGCGATGTTCGAGACGGACGGCGACCCGGTCGGCTACGGCCTCGGCTTCCCGCATCCGCGGAGCTACGGCACCTTCCCGCGCATCCTCGGGCGCTACGTGCGCGAGATGGGCGTGCTCACGCTGGAGGAAGCGATCCGCAAGATGACCTCGATGTCGACGGACCAGATCGGCCAGTCGGAGCGCGGCCGGATCGCGCCGGGCATGTGGGCGGACATCACCGTCTTCGACGCCGACCGCATCATCGACCGCGCCGACTACGTGGACCCGCACCGCTACTCGGTCGGCATCCACCACGTGATCGTGAACGGCGTCCCCGTCATCCTCGACGGCTCCGTCACGGGCGCGAAGCCGGGCCACGTGCTGAAGGGCCCCGCCCGCCACCTCACCGAAGCCCGTGGCTAGCCGGCGGGGTCGGCTTCCGGGTCGCCCGTCCTCTGGCCCAGCTCCGTCTCGAGCATGAGGAGGGCCGACTTGTCGTCGCCCGCGAGCCGCAACCGGTCCACGATGTCGGAGATCGTCTTCTCCTCCTCAACCTGCTCGTTGACGAACCACTGCAGCATGACCTGGGCCGGGTAGTCGGCTTCGTCCATCGCGAGGCGATAGAGGTCGCCGATCATCCCGGAGACCTTCCGCTCGTGCCCGAGCGCCGCCTGGAACACCTCCAGGGGCGAACCGAACTCCGCGGGCGGGGCATCGATCGCCTCGAGTGAAACCTGTCCTTCGCGGTCGTGCATGAAGTCGAAGATGCGAAGCGCGTGCGCCCGCTCCTCCTCGGCCTGCGCGCGCATCCAGTGCGCGAAGCCCGGTAGCCCCTCGCCTTCGAAGTGCGCGCACATGGACAGGTAGACCTGGCTCGCGTACAGCTCCTGCGTGATCTGCTCGTTGAGCGCCGCCTGCATCCTGGTGCCGATCATCTCGTCCGCCGCTCCTCTCGTCTCGTCGGGAATCCGCGCCGGCGGCGGAATCTCCGCCACAACCGCGCGGGTCCGAATCTCGTCTCCCCCGTACCGAATCGCCAGCGACAAATGGTTGCTCCTCTTTGCCGGCGGCGGCTATGGTTGCGGCTCGCATCCGAAGCCGCGTCGTTCGCGATTCCCAAGGCTCCGGCAAGTCCAGCCGATTTCGCCGCCGCGCCCAGCGCGAGCGGCTGCCGAAGAACTCCATGGTAGACAAAACGAACACGGATTCCGCCGCCGACTCGGGCCATCCGGCCGGCCTGATGGACAAGCTCGTGTCCCTCGCCAAGCGGCGCGGGTTCATTTTCCAGTCCTCCGAGATCTACGGAGGCGTCGGGTCGGTGTACGACTACGGCCCGCTCGGCATCGAACTCAAGAACCGCATCCAGGATCTGTGGTGGCGCGAGATGGTGTACCGCCACCCGAACATCGTGGGGCTCGACGCGGGGATCCTCATGAACCCCGAGGTGTGGGTCGCGAGCGGACACGTGGGCGCCTTCACGGACCCGCTCGTCGAGTGCCGGAGTTGCCACCGCCGCTTCCGCGCCGACGACCTGCCGAAGCTGGAGGCGGGCGAGCCCGAAGCCCAGCAGTGCGGGGTGTGCGGATCCACCGGCGAGTGGACGGACCCGCGCCAGTTCAACCTCATGTTCAAGACGTTCATGGGGGTGGTGGAGGACGAGGCCTCGACCGTCTACCTGCGCCCGGAGACGGCGCAGGGGATCTTCGTCAACTTCCGGAACGTGCAGGAATCCGTGCGCCAGAAGGTTCCGTTCGGGATCGCGCAGGTGGGGAAGGCGTTCCGGAACGAGATCACGCCGGGGAACTTCATCTTCCGCACGCGCGAGTTCGAGCAGATGGAGATGCAGTTCTTCGTCGCGCCGGGGACGGAGGACGAGTGGTTCGAGGCGTGGAAGGAACGGCGCATGGTGTGGGTCGAGACGCTGGGCATCCGGCCGGAGCGGCTGCGCTTCCACCGGCACGGGCCGGACGAACTCGCGCACTACTGCAAGGACGCGTCGGACATCCAGTACCGGTTCCCGTTCGGGTGGCAGGAGTTCGAGGGCATCCACAACCGGACGGACTACGACCTCGGGCGGCACCAGGAGCACTCGGGGAAGAAGCTGGAGTACTTCGACCAGCCGGCGAACCGGAAGTACGTGCCGTACGTGATCGAGACCTCCGCGGGACTCAGCCGGACGCTCCTGGTCGTGCTGGCCGATGCCTACGACGAAGAGGAAGTCGACGGCCAGAAGCGCGTCGTGCTGCGGCTCAAGCCCGCGCTTGCGCCCTTCCAGGCGGCGGTCTTCCCGCTCGTGAAGAAGGACGGGATGCCGGAGATCTCGGAGAAGTTGGCCGATGAACTGCGTGGGCCCTTCAACGTGCTGCACGACATCGCGGGATCGATCGGAAAGCGTTACCGGAGGCAGGACGAGGCGGGGACGCCGTTCTGTCTGACGATCGATGGGCAGACGCTCGAGGACGAAACGTGCACGGTGCGCGATCGGGATTCGCTCGAGCAGACGCGCGTACCGCTGTCGGGGGTCGCGGCGTGGCTCGGCGCCGCGATCGCCGGCACCTGACCGGACGGGCCGCGCGTGCCGTTTCGCGTCGCGGAGATTCGCGACCGGGCCCAGCGCCTGCAGAGCGCCCTGGCGCGCGCCTGGTATCGGCTTCGCAGCGGCCTGGACGAGCGGTCGGCGCTCGCGTCGCTGTACCGGCAGCATCGGCTTCTCCTCAGCCCCGGGGTGCTCCAGGCCATCCAGCGCGACCTCTCCGAGGCGCAGGGCGATGAGCGCCGGCGCCTGAAGACGCTCTTCAACTGGGTCGCGGGCCAGCAGATCGAGGCGGAACTCGCCCCGCTGGACGACGAACTGCGGTCGTGGGAGACGGAGGCGACGGTCACACTCACCGAACGGGAGATTCCGCTGAGACGGGTCCCGGACTGGATCGTGCGCGCGGAGGACCGGGGCGAGCGGCTGGGGTGGGAAGCGGCGCGCCACCGACGGATCGAAGAGGCCGCGGCGCTCCGGCTCGATGTCGTGCACCGGGGACGCGAGGCGGTGGTTCAACTGGGTCTCGGGGGATTCGTCGAGGCGCGGGAGCGGCTGGCCGGCCTGGACCTGCAGCGCGTGGAGCGCGATGCGGCGGCGATCCTGGAGGGTACGGAAACGCGCTACCGGCGGATGTTCGCGGCCGAGGCGGAAGCTCGCCTCGATGCGCGCCAGGGGCCGCCCTCGCGGGCCGACGCGCGGTGGCTGATGGGGATGCGCTGGCTCGGGCGTCACTTCGAGATCGAGCCGTTCGCCGCGCATCTTCGGCGCGCCATGCAGGGGATGGGACTGGGCCGGGTGTTCGATCGCTCCGTGCGCGTCGACATCGACCGGCGATCGCTCAAGGACGAGCGGTCGTTCACGGCGGTCATCGACGTGCCCGGGGACGTGCGGCTCGTCGTGTGTCCGCTCGGCGGCTGGATCGACGCGCGCCGCCTGCTCCACGAAACGGGACACGCTCTCCACTACACACACGCATCGGCCGCGCTCTCGTGGGAGGAGCGGGTGCTGGGCGACGATTCGATCGGCGAGTCCTTCGGGCTGGTCTTCGACTCGCTGACGCTGGATCGAGGATGGGTCGAGTCCGCGACGGGGCTCGGGGGCGCCGCGCTGGAGGACTATCGGCAACTCGCGGCTTTCCTGCGGCTCTACCGTCTGCGCCGGGATGCGGCGCGGCTCCTTTGGGAGGTGGAGTTGGCACGGGCGGTGCGGCCGGGCGAGCAGGCCGGCCGATACGCCGAACTGCTGAGCGAAGCGACCGGGTTCGCGCACCATCCGGGCACCTACCTGACGGATCATCGTCGGGGCTTCCAGGCCGCGCGGCGCCTGAGGGGCTGGATGCTCAGCTCCATCATCATCGATCGCCTGAACAAGCGCTTCGGGGCCGAATGGCACCGCAGCGCCGCGGCGGGAAAGTTCCTGCTCGAGGTCCTTTCGACCGGCCGCCGCGAGGATGCCGCGCAGGTCGCTCCGCAGTTCGGAGTAGAGGGGCTCACGCCCGAGACGCTGCTCGGGCGGGTCGAGCGCTGGCAGTGAGCGGACCGAGGTGAGCGGGCTGCGCTGGCCGGGCAGGTTCGCGCTGGGGGCGGCGGCCGGAGTTGCGGGCGCCGCGTGGTGGCTGGCCATGACGCGTCGCAACGAGGCGCTCGTGCGGCCGCCCGTCCGGGACGGCTCCGGCGAGACGCTCCCCGGCGGCGTCATCGAGTATTCCGACGGCGAGAGGGTCGAATACGTCGACGCGGGGTCGGGGGATGCGCTCGTCTGGATCCCTGGCGCGGACGGCCCGAAGGAGACGTTCCGCTATCAGCTGCCGAGCTTCGCCCGGCGCCATCGCGTCGTGTGCGCGGATCTGCGGCGTGAGTTTGCGGAGACGGATGACTTCGACCGCCTCGTCGACGACGTGGCCGAACTCGTCGATGCGCGCGCCGTCGACCGCTTCGTGCTCATCGGGACGAGCCTCGGGAGCGCGATCACGATGCGCTTCGCGAACCGCTTTCCGGAGCGCCTGCGGGGGATCGTCCTGTGCAACCCGCTCGCGCGTGTGTCCTACCGCCACGTCGGCTTCAACCGCGCCGCGCTCATCCCCCTCGCCATGCTGACGACCCGATATCTTCCGACGGAACTCTCGCGCGGCCTGGCCCGAGCCTGGAGCCGTCTCGGCGTGTGGATCTTCGACGACTCACCCGGTCGGGATGCCCTGATCGAGTACGCGCTCTTCACCGGGCCGCGGACCGTCCCCCCCACGGTCTCCGATCGGCGCGTCTCAGGCCTGCGGCGGGTCGATCTGCGAGCGGATCTGGCCGACATCGCGGTGCCCGCGCTCGTGGTGAAGGGCCCACGCGACGAGTATTGTCCGGTGGACTGGGCGCGCGAAATCACCGAACTGCTCCCCGACGCCGAGTACGTCCCCATTCCCGGCACCGGACACTGCTCGCACATCTCGCGCCCCGGCGCCTTCAATGAGACGCTGGACGATTGGCTCCAGCGGCTCCGGGCGCGCGAAGAGGAAGAAGAGTCAGCCGAGAGAGGCGACGCATGACGAATCCCGTCTTCAGTTCCCGGGCCGCGATGATGCTGGCCATGCTCGGGATGGCCGTCGGAACCGGCAACATCTGGCGCTTCCCACGCATCGCGGCCTCCAACGGGGGCGGCTCCTTCCTCGTCGCGTGGGTCGTGTTCCTCTTCCTGTGGTCCGTGCCCCTGATCCTGGCGGAGTTCGCCGCCGGCAAGGCGACCCGCTCGGGTCCGATCGGGGCGTTCACGAAGCTGGGAGGGAAGAAAACCGCCTGGATGGGCGCCTGGATCGCCTTCATCTCGACCGCGATCATGTTCTACTACACGGTCGTGATGGGCTGGACGATCCGGTATCTCGTCGGGGCCGTCACCGGAACCGTGCCCACCGCTCCCTGCGAGGCCGGGGCCGCGGCGTGCGTCGGGCCGCAGGAGTACTGGGACAGCTTCATCGGCTCTCCATGGCCCATCCTCACGCACGCGATCGCGATCGGGCTCGCGGTGCTGGTGGTCCTGCGCGGCGTGAAGGGGATTGAGCGTGCCGCGCGCTTCCTCATCCCGAGCCTGCTGCTGCTCGTCCTGGCGCTCACGGTGCGGGCGGTCACGCTCCCGGGGGCGAGCGCGGGCCTCGCGTTCCTCTTCACGCCCAACTGGGCGGAGCTGGGCAACCCCACGATCTGGCTCGAGGCGCTGACGCAGAACGCCTGGGACACGGGCGCGGGCTGGGGGCTGATCACCGCCTACGCCGTCTACATGAAGAAGCGCGAGGACACGACGCTGAACGCCTTCATGCTCGGGTTCGGGAACAACTCCGTGTCGCTGCTGGCCGGGATCATGGTGCTGTGCACGGTGTTCGCGATCCTGCCCAACGCGGCGGACCAGATCGTCGGGGCCGGGAACGAGGGGCTGACCTTCATCTGGGTGCCGCAGCTCTTCGGACTCATGCCGGGCGGCTCCGTGTTCATGGTCCTCTTCTTTCTCGCGCTCGTGTTCGCGGCCTGGAGCAGCCTGATCGCGATGATCGAGATGCCCACGCGCGTACTCGCGGATGCGGGGATCGCCCGCAGGAAGGCCGTGCTGACGATCGGCGGCCTCGGGTTCATCCTCGGACTGCCGTCGGCGATCTGGATCGAGGTCTTCCGCAATCAGGACTGGGTGTGGGGCGTCGGGTTGATGATGAGCGGCCTCTTCTTCTCGATCATGATCATGCGCCACGGCGTGGACCGCTTCCGCAGGCGCCTCGTGAACAGCGAGGGCAGCGATCTCGTGGTCGGAAGGTGGTGGAACGTCGTGATTCGACTCGTGGCTCTGCAGGCGGTCGTGATCACGGTGTGGTGGCTGTGGCGGTCCGTCGACCTGAACGACCTCGCCGGGTCGTTCACGCTGTTCTCGGAGTTCAACGTCGGGACGGTACTCATCCAGTGGGCGATCGCCATCGCCGCCTTCCTGGGGCTCAACCGCTGGCTGGCCGCGAACGCCGCGGGCGCGGCGGCTTCGGCCGAAGACGCCTGACGGGGGCGGCTGCCGTTCGATCGCACGGTGAACTTCAACCGATTCGAGACGGCGGCTCGCCGCATGTGGCACGAGATCCCCGCCGAGGCGCGGGAGGGGGTCGACGGGCTGACGATCGAGCCGAAGGCCGCAAGCCACCCCGACTTCGGCTGGGTGTACACGATGGGGGAGTGCCTCACGGAAGCTTGGCCGAGCGGGGCTGGCGGGGACGGCGACGTGCGTTCCGAACTCGTCCTCTATCACGGCTCCTTCCGGGCCCTCGCCGAGGAGGACCCCGACTTCGACTGGGAGGGCGAGCTGTGGGAGACGATCCTGCACGAACTGCTGCACCACCGGGAGTCCGCCGCCGGGGAGGCGGGCCTGGATGAGGTGGACTGGGCGAACGAACAGAATCTGCGCCGGCTCGCGGGAGAGCCCTTCGACCCGGACTTCTGCCGGGCGGTGCCGTCCGGCCCCGACGGAGTTGTGAAGCTGGAATCGGAGCTGTTCATAGAGTCGGTGATCGCGGAACGCGCGCATGAAGCCGTCTTCGAATGGCGTGGGCGCCGCTACGCCGTGGAGGCTCCGGTGTATGCGGACCGCGCATTCGTGGAAGTGCCGAACCTGGCCGGGGGCCGTCTGTGCGTCATCATCCGCCGCCGCCTCCCATGGTGGCGGTTCGGGCGCGGGAGGAACTACAGGCCCGCGGAAGTCTCCGTCCCGGCCCACCTCTTGCCCGAGAAGGACGGCTAGGGCCGTGCCGCTGTTCGGCAGCTTCCGGATCGGACGCTGGTTCGGCTTCCCCATCCGGATCGACTATTCGTGGTTCCCGATCGCGGCGCTCGTGATCTGGACCTTCACCACGCGCGAATTCCCGCGCGCGCTGCCCTTCTATCCCTCATCCACCTACCTCGCGATGGGGACGGCGGCGGCGCTCCTCTTCTTCCTCTCCGTGCTCCTGCACGAACTGGGTCACGCCCTGGCGGGCCGGGCGCGGGGCGTGGAGGTCGAGCACATCACGCTCTTCATCTTCGGCGGCATCGCGCAGGCGCGCGACGAGGCGCGGCGTCCGCTGGACGAGTTCCTGCTCACCGCGGCGGGTCCCCTCGCGAGCGTGGCGCTGGCCGCAGCGTTCCACGGAGGGCGCCTGGCGGCGGAGGCCTGGGCCGCCCCGGCGCCGGTGGTCACGGTGCTCGGGTTCCTGGCGCTGCTCAACTTCGTGCTCGCCGTCTTCAACATGATCCCCGGCTTTCCGCTCGACGGGGGCCGGATCTTCCGCTCCATCGTGTGGGCGGTCACCGGGGATCTCGTCAAAGCCACGCGGTGGGCGACACAGGGGGGACGGCTGTTCGGCGGCGCGCTCATCGTGCTCGGGCTCTACAACCTCAGCCGCGGGCAGTTCATCTCCGGCGTGTGGGCGGCCTTCATCGGCTGGTTCGTGGTCAACGCGGCCTCGTCGAGCCTGCGGCACTTCGAACTCCGTACGCTCCTGCGCCGGATTCCGGTCGCGACGGTCATGAACCCGCGCCCCCGCATGATCGAGGCGGAGATGCCTGTGGAGAGGGCCATATCCGACAACTTCCTGCGCGGACGGGAGGAGGCGTATCCGGTCGCGCGCGACGGCAGCCTGATCGGAGTCGTCGAGGCGCGCGCCGCCTCCGCGGTGCCGGAGAACGCACGCGCGACAACACCCGTATCGGCGATCACGCGACCCGTTGAGGAGTTCCCTTCGGCCCGTCCCGATGAATCTCTGGCCGAAGCCCTGTTCCGGATTCGAATCCAGGTGCCGTATCTGCTCGTGATCGAGAACGGGTTCGTCGTGGGCGCGCTCGACCCGCGGGAGGTCAGCGCGAGAGTGCAACGACTGCACCTGATGGGGCTCGTGTCGCTGGACGAGAAGCCGGCCGCTGTCCGGGGGGCTGCCTCCGGAGAGGACCTCGGGCCACCGCCCGCCAGGAGCGCCTGACGCCATGCCCCGGCCTCGCACCTGGAAGGCCCGTTCCGAGTTGGCCGCGGCGTTGTCCCCGCGTCTTGCCGTCCTCTATCCGGACCTCACGGTCTCGCTGGACTGGGAGACGCCGCTCCAGTTGATCGTCGCGACAGTGCTCTCGGCCCAGTGCACGGACGAACGCGTGAACCGGGTCACCCGCACCCTCTTCCCGGCCTATCCCGACGCCCGCGCGTACGCCGACGCGCCGCTGGAGGCGTTGCGGGAGGCCGTGCGCCCCACGGGGTTCTTCAACAACAAGGCGCGCCACCTGAAAGGGCTGGGCCGCCGTCTCGTGGATGTGTACGACGGGGAGGTTCCGCGGACGATGGAGGATCTGCTCACGCTCCCCGGCGTCGCCCGGAAGACCGCGAACGTCGTGCTCTCCAACGCGTTCGGGCTTCACGAGGGCGTGGTTGTGGACACGCACGTGAAGCGGGTCACGCACCGCTTCGGCCTGACCAACGAGGTCGATCCGCCGAGGGTGGAGAAGGATCTGATGAGGGTGCTGCCGCGGGAGGAATGGCACCCCTTCGCGTGGCGCTCGATCCTGCACGGGCGCACCGTGTGCTACGCCCGGAAGCCGCGTTGCGCCGAGTGTCCGGTGGCCGACCTGTGCCCGAGCGCCGGGAAGTTCGGGTGATGTGACCGTCGCCCGCGATGCCGCCGCGCTGAAGCGGGAGGTCCGCGCCGCCGCGCGGGCCGCCGGGTTCGACCAGGTGGGATTCGCGCCGGCGGCGCCCCCGGCGCACGGGGACGCATACGAAGCCTGGCTCGCGAACGGCTACCACGGCGAGATGGGCTACATGGCGCGCGAGGACGCGGTGCGCCGCCGCCTCGACCCGCGAGAGGCCCTTCCCGGCTGCCGGACGGTCATCGTCGTGAGCCTCCTGTACGGATCGAAGCCGGCCGGCACCACGACACCGCCCCGCCGGCCCGGCGGCCGCGGATACCCCGCTCGGCGCCGGCGGCTGCCGGTCGTCGCCCGCTACGCGCTGGGCCGCGACTACCACGACGTGTTCGAGGAGCGGCTCGACGCGCTCGCAGCCGCCATCGAGGACCTCGCTCCCGGCGCCCGCACGAAGCGCTACGTCGACTACGGCCCCGTGCTCGAGCGGGACCACGCGCAGCGCGCCGGCCTGGGCTGGATCGGCAGGAACACGATGCTCCTCCACCCTGACCTCGGTTCCTACTTCATGCTGGGAGAGCTGCTCACGGACGTCGAGATCGAACCCGATCCCCCCTTCGTCCACGACCGCTGCGGCACCTGCCGCCGCTGTATCGACGCCTGCCCGACGGACGCGATTCTCGATGGCCGGGTCCTCGATGCGCGCCTCTGCATCTCCTATCTCACGATCGAACTCCGCGGTCCCATCCCCGAGGCGCTGCGCCCCGCGATCGGGAACCGGGTGTTCGGCTGCGACATCTGCCAGGAAGTGTGTCCCTGGAACGCCGAGGCGCCCGTGCCCGCGGACCCGCCGTTCGCGCCCCGCCCCGGCCAGCCGATGCCGCCGGACGACATGATCGCGTGGGCCGAGGAACTCGCCCCCCTCGACGCCGACGAGTTCCGGGCCCGCTACCGCGGGACGGCGTTCAGCCGTCCCGGCCGCGACGGGCTCCTCCGCAACCTGGCCGTCGGCCTCGGCAACGCGGGCGGGGCCGCCGCCCGCCCCGTCCTCGAGCGGCTGCGCGCGGACGCTTCCCCGCTCGTCCGCGAGCATGCCCGGTGGGCGCTCGACCGGCTCCCGGGTTAGGTTCAAGGCCGTCGTGGATGCGGACCCTGAAATCCGGAGAACAGCGCATGCCAGGTTATGCGGTCCTGGGAGAGCCGTGGTGGATCGCCCTCGTGTGGATCCTTGTCGCCGGCCACCTCACAAACATGGTCAACACGCTCTACCTGCACCGCTCCGCGACGCACGGCGGCGTCGTGTTCCATCCCGTCGTCGAGCACGCGATGCGTTTCTGGTGCTGGCTCACGACCGGGATCGTGACGAAGGAGTGGGTCGCGATCCACAGGAAGCACCACGCCTACGCGGACCGTGAGGGCGATCCCCACTCGCCCACGCTCGAGGGTCTCGCGAACATCGCCTTCGGCGGGCTCTTCTTCTACCGGAAAGCCGCGAAGGACGAGGCCTTGCTGGAGAAGTACGGGAAGGGGACGCCGGAAGACTGGGTCGAGCGCAACGTCTACACGAGGCGCCGCGGCCTGGGGCTCAGGATCATGCTCGTCCTCAGCCTGTACCTGTTCGGGATCATCCCCGGGCTTATCGTCTGGACGTGCATGGTGTTCTGGATGCCGATCACGGGGAACATCATCAACGGCCTCGGACACGCGCTCGGCTACCGGACCTTCGGGACGCGCGACGACAGCCGCAATCTCTATCCGTGGGGGATCTGGATTCTCGGCGAGGAACTCCACAACAACCACCATGCGGACCCCCGCTCGGCCAAGTTCAAGGCGCACTGGTGGGAATTCGACATCGGCTGGTTCTACATCCGGATTCTGAGCGTGCTGCGGCTCGCCAACGTGCTCTACGCGCGCACGGCGACCCCGCGGGAGTTCGCGGCGAAGTTCTACCGCGACTCGGCCGACCGCATGAACCGGCGTCTGGACAGGGCTCTGTCGCGCATCCAGCGGACCCGGGAGGCCGGACTCCTGCGCATCGAACGCGCCCGCGAGGAACAATCCCTCAAGCGTCTCGACCGCGCCGCTTCCCGGGCGCGGGCCCGTCTGGATCGGGTCCGGCCCGGGAAATTCGCGCGCGTGGCCAGGGCCAAGGCGGAAGCCCGCACGGAACTCGATCGGGCTCGCGAGACCGCTCGCGCCCGCATCCTCCGCGCCGTGGAAGCGATGACCCTCGAGAGCCAGCCCGCCACCGACTGACCCCGCCTGCCACGGCCGGACCCGGGCGCTTTGTTGACGCCGCTCCACGATCCGTGCATCTTCCGAAAAACGATTTTTAGCCTAGGCTAAAAATCGGTCCCGGGCCGCGGTCCGGACGGGTGTTCGCGGGAAATTCGGAGGACGAGTGAAGCCGGAGAGGTTGAGTCGGCGCGACTGGCTGAAGCTTGGTGCGGCGGGGGTTGCCGGCGTATCGGGCGCGACGGTGCTGGATCTTGCCTCCCGGGGCGGCGCGGCTGCGGCGCTGGCGGCCAGCGGCGCCTTGCCGCGCGAGCCGGGAACGGCTGACGCCGCGGCGGGCTCGCACGCGGCGCACCAGGAGGCGATGGGGATCGTCGGCATGCCCGGGCCCGATGGGCCGTTCGATCCGGCGGCCTTCCTGACCGACTTCGATTACGGAGAGGTCACGACCCGGGCCGATGGGCGCGTCGTGCGCCGCTGGCAGATGGTGGCGCTCGACCGGGAGATCGAGATCGCGCCCGGCGTCTTCTTCCCGGCGTGGACCTACAACGGGCAGGTGCCCGGCCCGACGCTGCGTTGCACCGAGGGGGACATCCTCCAGGTCGAGTTCACGAACGCGGGCTCGCACCCCCACACCATCCACTTCCACGGCACGCACCCGCCGGAGATGGACGGTTTCGAGCCGATCGTGGAGCCGGGGCAGCGTTTCACCTACGAGTTCGAGGCGAAGCCATTCGGCCTCCACCTGTACCACTGCCACACGATGCCGCTCAAGCGGCACATCCATAAGGGTCTGTACGGGACGTTCATCGTCGATCCGCCCGAAGGCCGGGAGCCGGCGCGGGAGATGGTCATGGTGATGAACGCGTTCGACAGCAACCTGGACGGCGACAACGAGGTGTACGCGGTCAACACATCGGCGTTCTACTACCACCACCATCCCGTGCGCGTGGGCGTGGATGACCTGTGCCGCATCTATCTCGTGAACACGACCGAGTTCGACCTCATCAACTCGTTCCACCTGCACGCGGGCATGTTCAAGGTGTTCCGGACCGGCACCCGGCCGGACCAGTACGAACTCACGGACACGATCATGCTGTGCCAGGGGGAGCGGCACGTCCTCGAGTTCCGGCTCGAGCACCCCGGCATGCACATGTTCCACGCCCACCAGAGCGAGTTCGCGGAACTGGGGTGGATGGGCTTCTTCGAGGCGGTCGAGCGGCTCGCCGCCGGAGAGGGCGTGCCTGTAGGCCCCGCGCCGCGCGATGTCTGACGAGCGGCCCGACGCCGCTCCTCGCCGCAGCGGTCCGGCGCGCTGGGTCCTGGGCCTCCTCCCGCTCGCGCTGCTGGCGGGGCTCATCGCGTTCTTCTTCGGCGCCGATCCCACGGCTCCCTTCCGGGACGCGTTCCCGCCCGTCGAGGACCTCACGATCGAGCGCGTGAGCTTCCCGGAGACCGGCGTCATGCGCCTGCACGTCGTGAACGGCGGCCCCGAGGCGGCCACCATCGCGCAGGTGATCGTCGACGATGCGTTCTGGCAGTTCGAAATCGATGGCGATCCGACCCTGCCGCGCCTCGCCCGGGCCACGCTCGAACTGGACTATCCCTGGGTGGAGGGCGAACTCCACGTCATCCGGCTGGTGACCTCTACCGGGCTCACCTTCGACCGCGAGGTGGCGGTGGCGACGCTCTCGCCGCGCCCCAACGCCCTCTACCTGACGACTTTCGGCCTCCTCGGCCTCTACGCGGGCGTGATCCCGGTCCTCGTGGGCCTGCTGTGGTATCCCTTCCTGCGCCGGATCGACCGGAAGTGGATCCACTTCTACCTCAGCCTCACCGTGGGCCTGCTGGCGTTCCTCGTCGTCGATGCGTTCGAGGACACGCTCGAGGCATCGGCGCTCGTGCCGGAGGGATTCCAGGCCGCCGGGCTCATCGCCGTCGGGGTGATCGGCGCCATCGTCGGGCTCAGAGCCTTGGGGAACCTCGGACGCGGCAGGAGCGGCGGAGGCTCCACGGGCGCGGGCGGCGGGGCGAGCCCCGGGCTCACGGTGGCGTACCTGATCGCCATCAGCATCGGGCTGCACAACCTTGGCGAGGGGCTCGCGATCGGGGCGGCCTTCTCCCTGGGCGAGATCGCGCTCGGGAGCTTCCTCGTCATCGGATTCGCGCTCCACAACACGACGGAGGGGCTCGCGATTGTCGCGCCCGTGGCGGACCGACGGCCCGCGCTGCGGCACTTCGCCTTCATGGGCGGCATCGCCGGCGTCCCGACCGTCCTGGGGGCGTGGGCCGGCGGCTTCTCCTATTCGCCGACGCTGGCGACCTTCTTCCTCGCGCTCGGGGCCGGAGCCATCCTGCAGGTCATCGTCGAGGTCACGCGGCTGATCCGGAAGAGCTGGCCGCAGGGCCTGTTCACTCCCCTCAACGCCACGGGCCTCCTCCTCGGCCTGCTCGTCATGTACGGCACCGCACTCATGGTGACCGCATAGCTGCTGGCCTGACGGCGTAAGCCGTGTGGTGTCACACCAAAGGAGGCACGATGCTCGGTGGCAGAAACCCCGGTCTCGGTCTGGCCATCCTCCGCGTGGTGATCGGTCTGATCTTCGTGATGCACGGCGCGCCCAAGCTGGCCGGCGGCATCGAGGGCACCGCGGTCTTCCTCGGATCGATCGGAATCCCGCTCTCCGGGGTCGCCGCGTGGGGGATCGCGCTCGCCGAGACCCTGGGCGGCGCGTGCCTGATCGCGGGCCTGTTCGTGACGCCCTTCTCACTGCTCCTCGCCGCGCACATGGTGGCGGGGATCTTTCTGGTACACCTGGCCAACGGCTTCTACGTCGTGGGCCCGGGCCAGGGAGGCTACGAGTTCAACCTGCTCCTGATCGCCGCCCTGCTGACCCTCGTGCTGGCCGGATCCGGGATCGCGACGGCCAGGAGCCTCTTCACGAGCGACGTAGAGGTCGTCATCGACTGAGACGTTCCCGCGGGAACGCCTCCAACGGGCTGGGCGTCGGCGTCAACCGCCCGGGGGGCCGAGCGGGCTCGGCTCGCAGTTCTCCGTTTCGCGCGTGTAGGCGATGCTCGAGATCCTCCAGCCGTCGCTCGAGTGCACGAGGCTGACCGCGTCGATGCCGCAGTGGCTGAACTCGCCGTCCACGTGGAAGTCGTACGGCGTCCACACGACGGCGATCGGACCCTCGATCATCACGTGCGGATCCCACATCCGTTCGAGCAGGGCGGGGCCGGGCTGACCGATGGAGGCCGCGAACTCGGCGCCGGTGCTCTCCCGGACCTGTACCCCGTCCGGGGTCTCTGCCGTTGCCACGAAGGTGGCGCCCGCGGTCAGCAGGCCGCGGATCGCATCGCCGTCGCGGGCCGCCATGGCGTCGAACAACGCCTGCACCGCCGCGACCGCCCCCGCTTCGGCGTCATCCTGTGCGGCGGCGTACGCGGGCGCGACGAGCATCGCCGCGGCGAGAAGCGACGTCACTCCGAGCTTTCTCATGAGATTCTCCCGATTCCTGTGGTGGGTCGTCCTTCGTCCGGTTGGTCGTGCATGGCGCGTCCGGACACTCAATACGCGGTCGTGCGAAACACCGGCTGGAAGAGTCGGGTGCGGTGCCCGCAGACGGGATCCGCGGGGCACGCCGCGCAGTCCGGTTCCGTCATCTCCGGGCAGCGGGTCCGGTTCTGAAAGAAGAACCAGTCCACCGCCCCCATGGAGCGCCCGCTCAGGCGCCGGATCTCTCCGACCGCCTCGTAGCAGGCGGCGCGCACGGCCTCCTCCTCTTCCGCGCTCACAACCTCCCGCTTCGCGAGCTTCGCGGCCAGCAGCTCGTCGTCCACGGACACGACGCCGAGCCGGAGGCAGCTGCGCTGGCAGTGGTAGTCGACGATCGGCGGCACGTCCTCCGCCTCCCCCAGCCGCAGGAAGCGTTCCGGGCGCTGGCTGAGGATCGCCGCGAGGAGGGCGGACTTCTTCCGCCACGGGTCCTCCTTGTAGCCGCCGACCGCGTCGAGGCGCGCGAGAAAGCGGGCGAGGGGCCGCTCCGTGACGTTGGCTTCGGCCAGGAGCGACGCCGGCGTCAGGCCGAGACCCAGCATGTCGCGGCCGTAGGCCCGCGCGCACCCCGGATGGAGGGCGCCGGCGGGGAGCGGGTTGCCTCCTCCGTCGTCCCGGAGGTGGCGGTCGAACGCCGCGTCGTCGAGGATGGCCTGGCCGGCGGGCGTGAGTGCGTCCGGCGCCTCGCGGGCCCAGCGCAGGTAGGTTGCCCACAGGTAGTCGCTCCCCTTGAGGGCCCGGCCCCCCAGAGAGGCGATCATGGGTTCCCGGTAGCGACCCTCGCGCTCGTGCCAGAAACCGAACTGCTGCACGGTCCCGGCGAAGAAGAAATCGAGCGCCGCCGGATCGCCGGGTTCGGGGAAGTCGGGTCCGGTGAAGGCGAACGCCGCCGCCTCGGGGGCCGTCGCGATGACCGCGGCCACCCGCCGGATACGATCCCCGTCGAGGCGGACCCGAGCATCCCGCGGCACCGTCGGCGGCGGGCCGTCCGCGAGGAGCGGCGCCGGACCGATGCCCGTCACCGTCTGCGCGGCGCAGGCCGCCGCGACGCGCGCGGCGATGGCGGGATGGTCTCCGGCCGCCACCTGGGCCAGCGCCGTCCCGCAGAAGGTGTCGCCGGCGCCCGTGGGATCCACCTCCTCGACCTCGGGGGCGGGGACATCGATCGAGTGGTCGCCCAGAACGACACGAGCCCCCCGCGGTCCCCGGGTAACGAAAACCACGCGCCCCGGCGGGACCGCCACCTGGTCGAGAGACCCGAAGAGGAGACCGGCCTCCTCCTCGTTGCAGAAGAAGTAGTGGGACGCCTCCACCACCCGCGAGACGACCTCCCGGTGCGCGCGGATCCCCGGCGCGTACGTCCCGCACCCCACGCGCACGCCCGCCTCGGCCAGCCGCCGAGCAAACCCCAGCTGCAGCTCCGGGTCGAGAAGGGGGACGACGTAGGCGAAGGCGCCCGGCCCCGCGTCGGGGATGTCGCCGTAACGGATGTCCCCCTCGGAACCGCGCACCGCCCGGCGATAGACGGTCCGGCCGTCGGGGAAGTACTCGATCTCGAAGTGGGGGAGTGCCGACGGCGGGACGGGAGGCCCGCGCCAGTCGAGGATGCGGTCCGCCGGATCGAGTTCCGCCGGCATGGGATCGGGCCGCGGCGCGACGACCGTGACGTCGGCCCCGACCCGTTGCGCCGCGAGCGCCGTGTAGAGTCCCGCGCCCCCGGCGGACCGCACGGAGCGGCCGCCGAGGTGCAGGAGGTCCAGTGAGGGGCTCCCGACCACGAGGAGCCGTGGCCGGGCGCTCATGCCGCCGGCGTCAGTCGCCCTGCTGCTGATCCGTCGTGATGCGCCCGGCCGCGCCGGCGGGCCCGTTGTCCCAGTCCTGGGCGCTCGAGATGTTCGGCATGCCCCAGTCGTCGCCGTTCCACCCCTGGAAGCCCTCCATCCGGAAGGTCCACAGACCCGTCGTCATGTCGCTCACCACGATGAGTCCGTCCTCGTTCCGGACATCGACCCCGAACGTGCCGTTGAAGACGGGCGTCCGGTCGACGTTCGGCGGCCCCAGGTAGGTGTCGTAGTGGCCCACCGTGATCGGATTCTCCGGGTCCATCATGTTGAACACGACGAGCCCATCCAGGTACCCGGACACGAACACGAGCGGCCAACGCACCTCGTGGTTGTGGACGAGGTTCTTCCAGTTCGCCGTCCACGCCGCGATCGGGCGGTTGATGGCGGACACCTCGCCGTTCAGCCCCGGCCGGAGGTCGAAGATCCGGAGCGGCGCGTACTGATACTCCGTTTCCGCGATCGCGAAGTTGCCGTCCGGCGTGGGTGTGAACGTGTGGCCGCTGCGGATGCCGGAGACGCCGACGATCTGCGTCAGAAGCTCGGGACTCCCGAGGTCCGTCACGTCGTAGATGTAGTAGCCGCCGGTGCCGCCGCCGTAGAAGCGGTCCGTCCCCGTTTCCGGGTGATAGCCGAGATAGAAATCGTGGTAGCCCCGCCGCCGGTTCCCCGTCATCCCCTGATCCGGGACCGGGATCTGCGCCACCATCTGATCGCCCCGCCCCTCGACGAGGGCCCCGAGGTCGTAGACGGCCGCGTACGGTCCGGAGACCGTGGCCACGAGGTAGACGTTCATGTTCGAGTGCTTGTAGACGAAGATGTTGTGGAAGCCGCCCGGAAGCTCGGGCTCCCGGATGCGGGCCACCTCACGCACGGTGGAGGCGTCCGGCAGTCCCGTGACGTCGAGGACGACGGCCCCCATGTCGGAGTCCGGGCCGCCCTGCCCGAACTGGAGCGACTGCACGACGTAGTAGCGGTCGCCCCACTTGAAGTGCTTCACGTCCATCCCGCCCGTGCGCTGGTGGAGATCCTGGTCTTCGATCCGCCACTCGTAGAGCACCTCGGGGTTCTCCGGGTCCTCGATCGAGACGATGTCCAGCCCCTTCGGACCGACCGGCCCGTACTGCATGCGCGCCACGTACGCGTACGGCCGGTGCATCTCCTGCTCGATGTCCATGTCCGCGATGCTGAGCCGCGGGCCGAGCGGGACGTGTCCGAGCACTTCCATGTTCCGGCTGCCGCGCTCCACGACGTCGATCGCCTGGGCGCCGAGCGCCGCCGGGGCGACGAACGCTGCGCCGAGAACGGCGACCGCGAAGAGTGTCAGGGTCCGATTTCCAACCTTCATGCTTTCCTCCGTTTTCGAGCGGGCAGCCCGCGGACTGCTAGCCGGGGTCCACCGTGAACACCATGGACATGCCGGCCTCCAGATGTTCCGCAATATGGCAGTGCGCCATCCAGCGGCCAGAGTTGGAGGCCTCGAGCAGGATGTCGAACGTCGACCCGACCGGGATCACCATCGTGTCCTTCCAGGCGAGATTGTCCGACGGCACCCCGTCCCTCGAGAGAATCAGGAAGCGCTGCCCGTGGATGTGGATCGGGTGCTGCATGGGGTGGAACGAGCGGCGCAGGTTGTGGATCCGGATCTTGAGGATGTCCCCTTCCGTGAAGCGCCAGTCGATGTCCCCGTTCTCCTTCCCTGTGCGCGTGTCGCGCATGATCCACGTCAGGTTCTCCGACGTGGAGAGGTAGTTCATCATCGGCATCGCGTCCGTCCATTCGACGGGCGGGAAGTACAGCGTGTCGATCGCCATCACGGCGACGATGTCGCTGGGCAGGTCCCCCACGCGTGCCGTGAGTTCGATCTCATGGTCGACGGGGCGGTTGAACTCGGCGCGGTAACGGTCGATGTCCTCGATGACGTCCGCGTGTTCGCGCAGCGTGGCGAACGCGTCCCCGTGGTCCTCCGCGACCGGCTCGTCGAGGACGGTGACGATCCCGAGCGTGTCCGTCTGCGGATAGAAGCGGCCGTTGAAGTGGTCGATGGCCTGGATCGGGTTGAGGAGCGCGTACGTGCCGGGCTCGTCGAAACGCGCGTCGACGATGTACCGCTGGGCGGGGGCGAGGACGACGTTGGAGACGAAGCTCTCGCGCTCGAACTTGCTCACGTCCGCCCCCACCAGCTTCATCTCCGCGCCCTCCAGGACGAGGTTGAAGGTGCGCGTGTTCGCGACGTTCGTGAGATAGAGCCGGCGGACCTCGCCACGGCGGACCGTGGCCTCCCAGCGCGGCTCGCCGTTCACGAGCAACTGGTTCCCGAACCGGCCCATCAACGTTTGCACGGCGGCTTCGCGTCCCCAGGGAAAGAGTCCCCCCTCATCGACGAGCAGGTCGTCGAGCATGAGGAAGTCCTCGCCGTTCGCCGGGCCGTAGTAATCCGGCGCGGGCGCGTCGACGACCATGTTCCCGTACAGGCCCAGGTCCTGCTGGATGTCCTCGCGGTGGTGCGGGTGATACCAGTAGAGGCCGGCGTCGGGGAAGTAGACCCGGTACATGAACGACTCGCCCGGCTCGACCGGGTCCTGGGTGAGGCCGGGCACGCCGTCGAACTCGTTCTCGAGCCGCAGGCCGTGCCAGTGGACCGCCGTCGGCAGGTCGATGTGATTCGTGAACAGGACGATGATCTCCGCGCCCTGCGGGACGCGGATGAGGGGCCCGGGGTACTGTCCATTGAAGCCGTACATCGTGAAGGTTCGCATCCCGATCGTGCGCCGGACGAACCCGGCCTCGAGGCGGAGCGTGTCGCCGTCGGCCATCTCCACGACCTCGCGGAGGACCGCCTCCGGGAGCATCGCGGGGTCGTGGCCGGGGTCGGGCAGATACGGAGTCACCGCAGGGACCGCGCCCATCAGACCCGGAAGCATCATCGGCATCGGGATCGGCTGCGGCGGCATGCGCCACACGGCCCCCATGCTGTCCGTCGCCATCATGTGGCCCGCGTGCTGCTGCCCCGATGCCGGTGCGCCGCCCAGCCACAAGACCGCCTGGAAGACCGCGCCGGCGGCAAGGCGACGGGCCAGCCGCCCGCCCGGTCTGCTGATCGTACCGCGCGGCATCACGGTCCCGGCCGGCTCGCTATCGCTGGCTCAGAAGTAGAGCTGGCAGTTCATGGCCTCGAACGGGCCGTGCCCGGCCATCGTGTGCAGCCGGCCGGAGGGCGAGAGGCCGGTGAGCACGATCGGCCCCTGCCAGCGCTCGACAGCGGCCGACGCCTCCTCGCTCACGAACACGAGGAACTGGTTCCATGCGACCCGCGCCGTGAGCCGGTTCTCCTCGCCGAGCGTGCCGAGCTGCACCCACTCGTCGAGTTCCGGCTTCGCGGCCCACGCGACGTAGACCGCCCCGCCGCGGCGGCGCAGCCGGTCGACCTGGATCTCGATGTCGAAGGTCTGGAAACCGCCGTCGTCCACGGTGATCTCGAACGGTGAGCCGGGCTGCGTGAGCGTCATCGACCCGCGGCTCCCGGGCGCGCTCTGCGTGCCCGAGAGCGGAACCACTTCGGGCGTGACGAGGCAGGTGCCGACCCGGGGGGACGCGTCGACCCAGGGCGCCGTCCCCATCGGAGCCGGGATGTCGCTCGGCCCGGCGGCCCGCGCCTCGCCCGACACGAGCGATCCGAGGGAGATCGCGAAGACGGTGCCGGCGCCGATGACGCCGGCGGACTGTTTCATGCTCTTCATGCTCGAAAGGTCGATTCCGGCGCCCCGCCTTGCAAGCGCCGGCGGCCGGGCGCGTGCGCCGGGCGAGCGGCCCTCAGCCCAGCCCGGGCCGCCCGGCTCCCCCGCGTCTGCCGCTGCGGCCGTCGGGCTGGCCGGTCTCGGCGTCCGTGAGATCGAGGCCCAGGTCGAAGGTGGCGGCGTATCCGTGGTCCGTCTCGCTCACCTGGGCCATCAGGCGCTCGCCACCGTCGCGGCGAAAGATGCCGTCGTCCGCGTTGTTCACGGGGCGCTGTCCGCGCGCCGCGTACGGCGCCTGCGCGTGCACGCGGTCCGTGAGCGCCTCGTCGAAGTAGAGCTGCGAGGTGAACTCGTACGGCTGCCCGGAAACGTCGGTGCGCACCTTGAAGTGTACGTGGACCGCGCGCCCGCGGTACCAGCCCGGATAGATCGTCGTGAACCGGGCCACGCCGTCCTCGTCCGTGTGCCGATAGCCCCGGAGGAAATGCCGGTCCCTCGCCGATTCGGGGGCGCCGTCGTCCTCCACGCCCGAGTACACGCCGTCGGCGTCGCACTGCCACACGTCGACCAGCGCGCCGGGCAGCGCCGCACAGTCGCCCTGGGAAATCTGTGAGACGTTGAACCGGAGCGTCAGCGGGATGCCCTCGCTCACCGTGCCGGTCGACGGATCGGACCGGATGTCCGAACGCCCGAGCCGCGCGTCGACGAAAAACGGCCCTTCGGTCTGCTCGGGCTTCGCCACGCAGGCGGGCAGCGCGCGGGCGATCCCGTCCGCCTGGGCGGCGAGAGGGGTGCCCGTTCCCAGAACCCACCGACCGGCGGCCAGCGCCCCCCCGCCGACGCCGAGCGCGGCGAGAACCTCGCGCCGCGTCAGTACCCGACCCCGTTCGATGTCCTCGTGCTCCATTGCCGCACCTCCATAGTCTTTGGGCCCCGTCCCGGGCGTCAGTCGCCGTCCGGCTCGCTCTCCTCGATGATGATCTCCCGCCGCGAAGACCGCGGCCCGCGGCCGCGACCCGCTCCGCCGGTCCCGGGGCGCGCGCCGAAGTTGCCGTACAGGCCGCTGAACCCGCCGCCCGATCCGCTCATCACCTGGATCGTGCCGCGCTCGATCTGGGCGCTGAGCCGATCCCGGACCCGGGCGATGAGGCGCCGCCTCACCGGCGGGATGAGCAGCAGGATCCCGGCGATGTCCGTAATAACACCCGGGGTGATGAGCACGATGCCCGCGACGAGGATCAGGAGCGCATGGACGAGCGATTCGCCCGGAAGCGCGCCGCCCTGGAGCTCGTCACGGACGGCCAGCCAGCCCCTAAGACCTTCGCGCCGCGCCAGCCACGCGCCGGCGAACCCCGTCCCCATGACGAGCAGGAGCGTCGGCCCGAGCCCGAGCAGGCCGCCGATTCGAATGAGGAGCGCAAGCTCCACGACGGGGACGATCGTAAACAGCAGGAAGAGCCGCAGGAGCATCGTCAGACCCGCGGGGCCGTCAGAATCCGGACACCGTCAGAAGCCCATCATCGCCCGCACGGCCGGATCGATCCTCTCGGGCGTCCAGAACGGCTTCCACACGAGGCTCACGACCGCCTCCTCCACCCCGTCCACCGTCTCCGCCGCGTCCTTCGCGCCCCCGAGAATCTGTCCGCCCGCGGGGCAGCCGGGGCTCGTCAGCGTCATCGTGACCTTCGCCTCGCCCTCCTCGACCTCGACATCGTACACGAGCCCGAGGTCCACGATGTTGATTCCGAGTTCGGGATCCGTCACGGTGCGAAGCGCCGTCCGCACCTGCTCCTCGATCTCGGGCGCCACCCCCGACGCCTCGTCCGCCGAGCCCATGCCGTCCATCGGATCCCTCGTATCCCCCGTATCCTTCGTTTCCATCTGTTTCGTCACCTTTCGACGGTTTTTCTCACCCGAGCCACGGTCCGACCGCCCCGCCTTCCGACCACCCTGCCTATCCGACGAGTTCGCCGGGGCGCACGCCCGGCTTCTCGAATTCCTTCAACAGATCCTCGACTGTGGGGCGCGCGCGCACCAGCGCCCGGCAGTCCTCCATGGCGCCGGTCGCGTTGATGAGGATCGTGCCGGTGAGCCGGTTGTCCGTCACGCAGTACACGATCGAGCGGCCGGAGCCGAGTTCGCCGGAGACGATCGTGCGGTCCACTTCGGCGGTCTCTCCGAACACGTTGATACTGAGATCGAACACGTGCGTGAAGAAATAGGAGAGGTGGTCGAAGGCCTCCCTGGCGCCGGCCATGTTGCGGCCCGCGTGACGCCCGTGGGCGCGGGCGTGGTCCCAGTGCTCGAGGCGCGAGAGTTCGCCTCCCACGGGATCCGGGAAGCGGGCCACGTCGCCCGCCGCGTAGATGTGGGCGGCCGTCGTCTCCGCGAACCCGTCCACCACGATCCCGTCCTGGACCGCGAGGCCCGCTTCGGCGCCGAGTTCATCGTTCGGCGACATCCCGACGCCCACGATCGCGAGGTCGGTCGAAATCTCCTCGCCGCTGTCGAGCACGACCCGCGCAAGGCGTCCCTCGCCATCGAAGGCGGCCACGCTCGAGCCCATCATGAAGCCCACGCCGCGCTCCTCGAAGTAGCGGCGGAGGAACCCCGCGATCGCCTCGGGGAAGACCCGAGCCCAGACCCGCGGCTCCACCTCAACGACGATCGCATCGACGTCGAACCTCGACAGCGATGCGGCCAGTTCCATCCCGATGAAGCCGGCGCCGACGAGCACGACGCGCGACGCCCCGCGGGCCATCTCGCGCAGCTGCTCGGAGTCGGCGGCGGTGCGCAGCGTCGACACGCCCGCGAGGTGGCTTCCCGGCACCTCGAGCCGCTTCGCCCGCCCGCCCGTGGCGATCAGAATGCGGCCGCCTCGAATCGCGTCGCCGCCAGCCGTGTGGACCGTCATGGAGCGAGCATCCAGGCGCGTCACCGGCGCGTCCGTGAACAGTTTGAGCCCGTCCGCCCGCTCCTCGAACCAGCGCACCGGCTTCACGTGCAGCAGGGTCCGCGGCGCCCCCTCGGCCTGCAGGAACTCCTTCGACAGGGGAGGCCGGTGATAGGGTGGGTCCGCCTCCTCGGCGAACATGGCGATCGAGCCCTCTCGGTCGATCTCCCGGATCCCGTCCACCGCCGAGACCGCCGCGAGGCCGCCCCCCACGATGATGTAGTCGAAGGTTCGCATCGGTCGTCAGCTCCCGCCGTCTTCGGCCGACTGGTCATGGACGATGAGCCACGCCCCTTCCAGGTTCAGCAGGACGAGCGTGAACGGCCCGGTCGAGGTGACCGTCCCCTCGCGTTCGAGGACGTAGCGCGCCGTCGCGACACCGACCCGCTCATCCACCTCCCGGACCCGCAGGTCCTCGAAGCGGAGACTGTCACGCGCCGCGCTCGGCGCGAATCCCGGAGCGTATCGCTCCCGAATCCCGTCGTAGCCTTCGATGAGTCCCGTCGATCCGATGTAGGTCGTCGTGGGAGATGGAGAGTAGGCACTCATGAAGCCCTCAAGGTCGCCCCCGTTCCACGCCGCCGCCTGCCGGTCGAGCAGGGAGGCGACCTGCTCGGCGAGATCGGGCCCCTCGTCCGCCACCGGAGCGCCGTTGCCGTCCAGCCGCACGATGCGGCAGCCCCCCGTCGCGAGTCCGGCCGCCAGGACGGCCGCCATCGCCGCCGCGAGTCCCGATCTTCGCCCCTCGATCCACAGACCTTGAGTCATTCGTCTCGTTTCAGCGCGCGCGTGAACAGTTCGACCGAGGCGTCGATCGCCTCGTCGAGTTGCGGTGTCGTCCCCGCGAACGGGTGTCCCGCCTGGAACGTGTGCGTACCCCCTTCTACCCCGACGAGCCGCGCGAGGTCACCCACCGCGTCGGCGATCCGCCAGGCGTCGCTGAAGGGCACGGACTCGTCGGCTGTCCCGTGCACCACGGTGACCGGAATCCGCAGGCTCGCGGCGCTGGCGAGCACGTCGAGGCGCTCCCGGTTCGCGCGCATGTCGTCGAGCACATTTCGCTCGAGCGGCATGTCCTGCTTCGTGCGCGCGTTGGGGATGATCACGGTTTCCCCGGCGTCCCACCGGTCGGCGAAGCTCTCGTAGCGGGTGACCGACGAGATCGAGGCCCACGTGACGAGTGCCCGGACCTGCGACCGGAGGCCCGCCTTCAGGATGCAGGTCGCGCCGCCCCGGCTGTGTCCGAGCAGGCCGAAGCGCGTGGCCGGGACAACCCTGACGTCTCCGAGCCGACCGCTCGCGAGTCCATCGAGGATGGCCTCCAGGTCCCACAGTTCGCGTGAGAAGGTGTTGTGGCTGAAGGCCTCCAGGTCATCGAAGTCCGAGTCGCGCACGCCGGAGCCGTCGAAGTTGAAGGAGACGACGGGGATCCCGGTCCGCTCCGCGAGTCGTTCGCAGAGATGGGGGAAGAAGCCCCAGTCCTTGAACCCCTTGAAGCCGTGGCAGACGACGATCGCCGCGTCATCTGCGAGGGAAGTGCCGTACGCGGGGGAAGCGCCGCCGGCGGGCCGAGCGGTCGACCAGTAGTCGCCGCGCAGGTCCGCGCCCGGCGGCGCAAGTCGAAACGGGGTGCGCCTCACGGTCTCCATCGCGTCTTCAGCGCCAGCCTTCATCCCGCTTCATCCCGCTGGCGCTGGGGCAGCCACATCGCATCGTCGCGGCCGGCGCGCCGGTTCGTGGCCCGGGCGAGGGTGAACAGCAGGTCGGAGAGCCGGTTGATGTAGGGGACGACGACTTCGGCGAGGTCCGGCTGCTCGTCGAGGAGGGCGGTGACGCCCCGCTCCGCCCGCCGGCAGACCGTGCGCGCGACGTGCAACTGCGCGGCGAGGGGCGACCCGCCAGGCAGAACGAAGGCCTCGAGCGCGGGAAGCTCGGCGTCCAGCGCGTCGATCCAGGCCTCCAGCGCGTCGATCCGGTCGGCGGAGAGCGCGGAAATCGTTCCCTTCCGCAGCAACCGGCCGGGATTGGCGGCGGCGAGGCGGGCCCCGATCGTGAACAGGTCCTCCTGAACAGCCCTGAGTGCCGGCCGGGAATCGCGGAGCGTCGCGGCGGCCGGGTCGAGGGCGAGCGCCACCCCGATCGCGGCGTTGAGTTCGTCGACGGTGCCGTACGCCGCGACCCGCGCGTCGTCCTTCGGGACCCGTGCGCCCCCGAGGAGACCGGTCTCCCCTCCATCCCCGCCTTTCGTGTATATCTTCAATCGGGATCGGCCATCATCGGGTTTGGCCGCGTGCCGCGCGTCGTGCGCCACGCTGATGGCCGAACCTTAACAGCCCGCGGCGAAACGCCGCCACCGGGCGCCGCCACCGGGGGTCGCCACGGGGCGCCGCCAACAGGGAGCCGTCACGTGAAGACCGACCGAAGCGATGTCCGGCCCGCGGATGTTCAGTCACGAAGAGCTTTCATCGCGACGGCGGCGGCCGGAGTGGGGGCCGTCGCCTCGGGCTCGCTCGGCGCGTGCGGTCCGGGTGGCGAGGGGACCGCCGCGAGCGCATCGGACGACGGAGCGCCGCACGACGGGGCGCGAGACGCCGGGGGCGGGATCGTCGTGGCGCGCGGGCCGATCGCGGTCGAGGCCGGGGTCGGGGCCCTCAGGCTCGGGGGCAACGCGATCGATGCGGCCATCGCGACGGCGTTCGCCCAGTTCATCACGACGCCGTTCTCCGCCGGCGTGGGCGGCTTCGGCTGCATGGTCGTGTACGACGCGAACACGCGGCGCGCCACCTCCATCGACTTCCACGGGCGCGCGGGGAGCCGGGCGACGCCCGACATCTACCGCAGCGCCCTCGAGGGGCGGATCTACGGCCACGCCGACCGCTGGAAGGTGCGCGACGACATCAACCAGATCGGCTACAAGTCGGTCGTCACGCCGGGCACGATCGCCGGTCTGTGGGAGGCGTGGAGCCGGTTCGGGACCCGGCCGTGGGCCGAACTGGTCGAGCCGGCGATCCGGCTCGCGTACGATGGCTTCGAGATCCCCGGCGCCCTGGCGCGCGGCTTCACGACGCGGACTGAGTCATCCTCGGGCGTCGTCCCGTTCTTTACCAAGGTCCGCACGACCGAGGCCTCCGCGCGCATCTTCCTCAACGACGGCGTGCCGTGGCGGGCGGGGGAACGGCTCGTGCAGCGGGACTACGGCCGCACGCTCGAACTCATCGCCGAGGGCGGCGCCGATGTCGTCTACCGCGGCGAGATCGCCGAACGCATCGCGGCGGACTTCGAGCGCAACGGGGGCCTGCTCGCGATGGCCGACCTCGAGGCGTACACCCCCGACGTCTACGAACCGGTGCACGGCACGTACCGCGGCCACGACGTGTTCTCGAACGCCCTGCCCGGCAGCGGCGCCCAGGTGATCGAGATCCTGAACCTCCTCGAGGGCTACGACGTGCCGGGTCTCGAACACGGGAAGGCGGAGCACGTCGAACTCCTGGGCCGCGCCCAGATCCTCTCCTTCATCGACCGGCGCCGGTACCACGGCGACCCGAAGTTCATCGACGACCCGACGGACATCCTCGTGTCGAAGGACCGCGCCGCCGAACTGAGGGGCTTCATCGACCGGCGCGAACTCCCGCCCGACGTCGTCGAGGAGCCGCCGGAGGGACCCGACACGACGCACCTCTCGACCGCCGACCGGGCCGGGAACTGCGTGGCGCTCACGCACACGCTGGGCTCCGCTTCGGGGGTCGTGACCGAAGGGCTCGGCTTCACCTGGAACAACTGCATGTTCCAGTTCAACCCGGTGGCCGGACGTCCCAACAGCATCGCACCCGGCAAGGCGCGGATCACCGGGATCTCGCCGGCCATCGTGCTGCGGGACGGGCAGCCCATCCTCGTCACGGGCGCGGCGGGCGGCACCCGGATCCTGGGCGCCGTCCAGCACACGATCAGCAACACGGTCGACTTCGGCATGTCGGCGCTCGAAGCCGTCTCCGTCCCGCGCTGGCACTGGGAGGACCACCTGCTCGAATTGGAGCCGCAGCTGTTTCATCACCTGAAGGAGGAGTTGGAGGGACGCGGCCTGGAGGTCGCGAACGACGCCTTCGTCGCGCAACTCCACGCCGTCGGAATCGACCCGGACACCGGGCGACTGTCGGGGGGACCGGACCCGCGCGGCTGGGGCGGCGGCTCGGCTACGGCATAGCCCCCGCGCCCCCGGCTTGAAGCCGCGGGCCGGAGCCCTGCCGAAGTGGTTTCGAGGTTGACACCTCCCGCATGCGTTTGTATCCTGCGGGTCGCGCTGCGGGGTGGAGCAGTCTGGTAGCTCGTCGGGCTCATAACCCGAAGGTCGCAGGTTCGAATCCTGCCCCCGCT
>NZ_CANPWG010000012.1 GCF_947581915.1 Candidatus Palauibacter scopulicola | reverse complement strand
TCTCGTGCTCGTTCTCGCGGCTGTAGGCGTGCGTGTAGAGCCACCGCTCGTCGTTCCCCGTGATCCCCACCAGGTCCGCGCCCAGCGTCTTCGCGGCATGCTTGATCTCGCGCGCCATTTCCTCGGGAGACTCCACGTCCAGCGTCTGGCCCGGGCCCTCGCGCACGCTGGTGTAAGGGTCGAGAAAGCCCTCGCGGCGGTCGTCGCCGTCCCGCAACTCCGCGAAGATGTCCGTCACGTGCCACGACGCGTTGCGCAGCGCGTAATCCCGCTGCGTGAAGCCGTCGACGGCCCGCCAGGTCAGCTTCGGCGTGCGGTACGTCTCGTAGAACATGTCCGAGCGGTGCGTGCGCACCTCCGGGTCCCAGAAGGAGCGGCAGAAGATGTCGTCCCTCTGGGAGAAGCGCTGGAAGTCCTCCCGGACGTCGAAGCCGGCTTCCGCGTCCATCAGAGATCCCTGCAGCCGTATTCGATGCCGGTCTTCACGGCTTCGACCAGCTCGTCGATGTCCGCCCGGGTGACGATGAGGGGCGGTGCGATGGTCACGGTGTTGTTCAGGCCGGGGATGCTGCGCGTGGTCCTGCCCACCAGCACGCCCTCCCGCGCGGCCCGGCCCACGACGGCCGCCATGACGTCCTCGCTCACGGGCGCCTTCGTCGCCTTGTCCTCCACCAGTTCCACGCCGGCGAACAGGCCTCGGCCGCGGACGTCGCCGACATGGTCGTGGTCGAGCAGTTCCCGCAGGCGGTCCTGCAGGTAGGCTCCCGTCGCGCGGCTGTTCTCGATCAGGTCTTCGTCCTCGATGATGCGCAGGTTCTCGAGCGCGGCCGCGAACCCGACGGTGCACCCGCCGTAGGTGCTGATGTCCCGGAAGTAGTGGAAGCGGTCGGCCGGATCGCCGAGGAACCGGTCGAACACCTCGCCGCGCACCGCCGCTGCGGAGATCGGGGCGTAGGAACTCGCCATCCCCTTGGCCATCGTCACGATGTCCGGCACGAAATCGTAGTGCTCGAACCCGAACATCGTCCCCGTGCGCCCGAACCCGCACACGACCTCGTCGATGATCAGGATGACGCCGTATTCGTCGCAGATCTCGCGGATGATTGAAAAATATTCATCCACCGGAGGAATGACCCCCCCGCCCGCGGTGATCGGCTCGAGGATCACGGCCCCCACCGTCTCCGGCCCCTCCTCCTCGATCGCGTCGCCGAGGGCGCGCGCACACTCGATGTTGCAGTCCGGATAGGTCTTGTCGAAGGGGCAGCGATAGCACATCGCGTGCGGAAACCCCGAAAACCCCTCCGGGAAGGGCCCGTAGGCCTCCTTGCGCTCCTCCTGTCCGCTGGCGGCGAGGCAGGCGATCGTCGTGCCGTGATAGTCGCGGTCCCGGTACAGGACCTTCGACTTGCCGCTCCCGTTCAGGTGGGCGATCTGGCGCACCATCTTGATCGCCTTCTCGTTCGCCTCGGAGCCGCTGTTGGCGAAGAAGATGTGATCCAGGCCCGGCAGCCACTCGGCCAGCGCGCTCGCATACTGCGCGGCCGGCACCGTGCCGACCACGCCCGCGTAGTACGGCAGCCGCGCCAACTGCTCGTAGACGATCCGCGCGATGCTCTCGCGCCCGTGGCCGACGTTCACGCACCAGACGCCGCCCGAGGTCCCGTCCAGGTACTCCTTCCCGTGGATGTCCCGGACCCGCGCCCCATGGCCCTCCACGAACACCTGCGGATCCTGCGTCTCGAAGACGCTGTGCTGGAACAGGTGGTGCCAGAGGTGCTTGCGGTCCTTCTCGATGACGTCCTGGACGTCGTAGTCCGCCAGCAACGCCTGTGTGTCGGACATCGGTTCTCCCGCTAGCTCAGGCTGAGGTGGGCGTATTTCTCCAGGTGGCGGGTGGGCATCGCGAGCGCGTCGCGGCGGAACGGCTCCGCGAGCACGTTGGCGCCGCCCTCGACGATCGCGTTGATGACGCACGGCCGGCCGCTCGCCGCCGCCTCCACCGCGTCGCGCACCACGTCCCGGACATCGCGGTAGTCCTCGACCGTGTAACCCCGCGCGCCCATCGCCTCGGCCACCTTCGCGAAGTCCGGGTTCGCGCTCAGGTCCGTGCCCACGAAGCGATGGTCGTAGAAGTCGATCTGGTTCTTCTTCTCGGCGCCCCACTCGTGGTTGTTGATGACGACGGCGATGACCGGGATCTCCTCGCGCACCGCCGTCATCACCTCGCTCATGCCGCTGATGCCCCACGCGCCGTCCCCCTGGATCGCGAACACGGGAGCCGCCGGCTTGCCGACCTTGGCGCCCAGCGCGGCGCCGTACGCGAAGCCGCAGTTCCCCCACGTGAGCGCGGCGAGGTGCTGCCGCGGGCCGTCGAAGCGCAGATACCCGTTGGTGATCGAGCAGGTGTTGCCGATGTCCGTGGTCACGAGCGCGTCCCCGGGCAGCGCGCGGGTGAACTCCCACAGGAAGCGCCGGGGGTGCATGAGGGCGTTGGTGGACGAAGACCAGTCCTCGAGTTCCTCGTCCCAGGCCCGCTTCTCCCGGGCGACGTCGGCGATACGCGCTTCGTTCCGCGTCTCGTTCCGCCCCTCGTTCCGCCCCGGGTCCGGCCGCGCCTTGCGCAACTCGCCGAGCAGTTCGACGGCATACTCCTTCACGTCCGCGACGGAGAAGAGAGCGGGGATCTTGCTCATGCCCCACTGCCGGGCGTCCCGGTCCACCTGGATGAGGGTGGCGTCTTCGGGCCAGTAGGTCATGTCGTACTGGGGCAGGAGGCCGAAGATCCCGAGCCGGGTCCCGAGCGCGAGTACCACGTCGGCCTTGGCGATCGTGCGCATGGCGGCCTTCGACCCGCAGTAGCCGATCGGCCCGCACCCCAGTTCGTGGCTCCAGGGGAAGGTGTCGTTGTGCAGGTAGGTGTTGACGACCGGCGCGCTCAGATGCTCGGCCAGCGCCGTGACCTCCGCGAGGGCGTCCCCCTGGCTGACCCCTCCTCCGGAGACGATGACCGGATAGCGGGCGCCGCTCAGGACCCGGACCGCTTCCTCGATGTCCGCCTTGGGAGGCCGGCCGGGGCCGAGGACGGGGGTCGTGAAGATCTCCTCCTCGATGTCGCCGTAGAAGTAGTCCCGGGGGATGTTGAGGTGCGTGGGGCCGAGTTCGAGCTTCGCGCGGTAGAAGCAGCGCCGGGCGAGTTCGCCCATGCGCTCCGGGCGGTTGACGCGCACCTGGAAGACGGTCTGCGCCTCGAACATCGGCATCTGGTCGAGTTCCTGGAAGCCGCCGGTGCCGATGCCGAGCGATCCCGTCTCCGGGGTGATGGCGACGACGGGGGAGTGCGCCCAGAAGGCGGCGGCGATCGCGGAGACGAAGTTGGCCGCGCCGGGGCCGTTCTGGGCGATGCAGGCCTGGGGGCGCCCCGTGACCCGCGCCAGCCCGTCGGCGGCGTGCGCGGCCGCCTGCTCGTGCGCGACCGAGATGAAGCGGATGCCCGCATCCGGGAACAGGTCGAGGGCGTCCATGAACGCCGACCCCACCAGCCCGAACACCTCCGTCACGCCCTCCGCGACCAGCGTCTCCACCAGCGCTTCGGAGGGCGTCATCGTTCTCTTCGGCAAGTCCAGCCTCCAGTCTCCGTTTGCCCCCCGCCGGGCACATCCAATCCGGAGTCGGGCACATCCAATCCGGAGAACGTAGTATAGGGCAATGGGTGTCGACGAACTCGTCAACCGCGTCATGCGGCCGGTGGCGGACGCGGTATCGGAGTTCATCTTCTTCTCCGTGCCGGTCGGCGGGGCGGAGATGCCGCTCATCGTGGCGTGGCTCATCGCCGGGGGCGCGTTCTTCACCCTGTACCTCGGCTTCATCAACGTGCGGGGCTTCCGGCACGCGCTCGACCTGGTCCGCGGCCGCTACACGGACCCCTCTCAGCCGGGCGAGGTCACGCCCTTCCAGGCGCTCGCGACCGCCGTGTCGGGGACGGTCGGGATCGGGAACATCGCGGGCGTGGCGGTGGCGATCTCGCTGGGCGGGCCCGGAGCTACGCTCTGGCTGATCATCGCCGGGCTGCTCGGCATGAGCACGAAGTTCGCCGAGTGCACGCTCGCGGTGAAGTATCGCCGCACCAACCCGGACGGCTCCGTGAGCGGCGGCCCGATGTACTACCTGCAGCACGGCCTGGCGCTGCGAAACCTGCCCCGGATCGGCCGCGGCCTGGGGATGTTCTACGCCGCCGCCATGGTCCTGGGCTGCCTCGGCATCGGCAACATGTTCCAGTCCAACCAGGCGGCCGCCATCCTGATCGAGGTGACGGGCGCCGAAGCGAGCTTCTTCCGCGACAAGGCCTGGCTGCTGGGCGTCGTCATGGCCGGCGCGGTGGCGCTGGTCACCGTCGGCGGCATCAGGAGCATCGCCCGCGTCACCTCCCGGCTCGTGCCCTTCATGGCGGTGCTCTACGTGCTGTCGGCGCTGGCCATCATCGGACTGAACGCCGACCGGCTGCCCGGCGCCATCGTCCAGATCTGGGAAGGGGCGTTCTCGGCGGACAGCATCGGCGGCGGCATGATCGGCGTGATGATCATCGGCTTCCGGCGCGCCGTGTTCTCCAACGAAGCCGGCCTCGGTTCCGCCGCCATCGCGCACTCGGCGGTGCAGACCGACGAACCGTGCACTGAGGGCTTCGTCGGCCTGCTCGAGCCGTTCATCGACACGGTCGTCATCTGCACGATGACGGCGCTCGTCATCATCACGACCGTCTACGATCCGGCGCTGGCCGACACCGGCATCACCGGCATCGAGATGACGAAGACCGCCTTCGAGAGCACCCTCTCGTGGTCGCCCGTGCCCCTCTCGGTGGCCGCGGTGCTGTTCGCCTTCTCCACCATGATTTCGTGGAGCTACTACGGCCTGAAATCGCTCACCTACCTGACGGGCGAGAACCGGATGGTCGAAGCCGGCTTCAAGCTGTTCTTCTGCGGGTTCGTGGTCCTGGGCGCCAGCCTGCAACTGGGAGCGCTGATCGATCTTTCGGACGCCGTGATCTACGTGGTCGCGATCCCCAACCTGCTCGGCCTCTACCTGCTGGCCCCCGTCCTGAAGCGCGAGATGCACTCCTACCGCGACCGCCTCGGCCGCTATTGAGCGCCGAAGAATGAGAAGAATGAGAAGAATGAGGAGAATATGACGATCGCGAATGGGGCGGCGGAGTTGAGGGTTCGGGGGTTGGGAGTCGGGTATCGGCGGGGGCGGGTGGTGCTGGGGGGGCTGTCGCTCGACATCGTGCCGGGGGAGGTGCTGGCGGTGGTGGGGCCGAACGGCTCGGGGAAGACGACGCTCTTCCGCACGCTGCTGGGGGTGCTGGCCCCGATCGAGGGCGAGGCCACGGTGGCCGGTGCGGGGCCGGGGGACTACCGGCGGCGGCACGGGATCGGCTACCTGGCGGAAGACACGGTGCTCCCGCCGGGGTGGACGTGCGACGGGCTGCTCGCGCTGGCGGCGGCCGCGGCCGGTGCGGAGGCCGACATCGAGCGGGCGTGCCGGCTGGCCGGGGTGGACTACGACACCGACGGACCCGCCGACGCGCTCTCGAAGGGGATGCGGCGCCGGCTGGCCCTCGCCATGGCCCTGATGCGGCCGACAGGACTGCTCTTCCTCGACGAGCCCGAGTCGGGACTGGACCCCGGGCAGCGCATCCGCCTCCGCCGGCGGATCGAGGAGATCCGCGGCCAGTCCACGATCCTCGTCGCGAGCCATGACCTCGGCGAGCTGGCGATGATGAGCGACCGCGTCCTCCTGATCGACCGGAAACGCGGCCGCATCGTGCTGCCGCCGGAAGGCGGGTTCACGCGCGAGTTCCTCGAGACGGAGTTCGTCGGACTGGAAGGGGCGGTGTCATGAACGGGACCATGAACATCATCAAGGCCTCCATGCTGAACGCGTTGCGCCGCAGGTGGAAGCTCGCGCTGGTCGTGTTCCTGTTCGGCGTCGGCCTCGTCATCTTCACGCACGCCTACGACATGACGGCCCTGGAAAACGTGCGGATCAGCGGGACGCCGGTCGGAGCCGACGGCGGCGAGCCAACCCCCGAGGAGGTCGAAGCCATGGCGCGCCGGGCGGGCATGTTCGTCCTCTTCGCTCTGTTGATGAGCGCCTTCGCCTTCGGCACGATGCTCCTCGCCTTCCTGATGCCGGGTGGGATGGTCGCGAACGAGCGACGGAGCGGCGCGATCATGCTGTGGGCACAGCATCCGATGCCGCTGCGGTCCTTCTACCTGCGGCGATATGCCGGCGTACAGATCGCCACCGTCGCCGCCCTCGCGATCTTCGGTCTGACCTGGGCGGTCGTCGTCCCCCCTGGGACCGGAACCGCCCTGGGATTGGGAGAGTTGGTGAGCCTGTGCCTCACCGGCGTGGTTGCATGCGCGATCAGCTTCGCGATCACCGCGCTCGGCGTCCGCCGCGCCGCACTCATCGGGGTCCTGTACTTCATGCTCTCGGGGACTCTGGCGGGGGTGCAGCTGACCAGCTTCGAGATGGGCAGGAATCCAGAGACCTGGTCGGCGGCGGAGACGGTCGGGGCCGTACTGCCGTTCCTCATCTTTCCCAGTGGAGTCATCGACGATTTCGTCGCGGGGTTCGGGTCCGCCGCGGCGTGGGACTGGGGGGCGACGGGGCTGGTCCTCTATCACCTCGCGCTGTGGACCGGCATCGCGTGGATCGGGCTGCTCAGGATCGAGAAGCGGCCGCTGAAGCTGTGACGGCTACTGCTGGAGGCGGAGGACGAAGAGGCCCTCGTCCCAGCTCGACGCGACGAAGATGCCGCTCTCGAACCAGGGGTACGTAGACCAGGAGCCGTCGAAGTTCGTGTCGTTGTGCGCGGGTACGGTGTCGAAGTACCCGGCCTCGCGCGGGTTCGCGGGGTCGGAGATGTCGAGGATGCGCACGCCGAACGCGTAGTTGGAGTAGTAGATCCGGTTCTCGTGGACGTACAGGTTGTGGTCGATCGCCTCGGTCGGACCCAGGTGCTCCTTGGCCAGGACGGGATCGTCGAGGTCCGTGAGATCCCACACGAGGAGGCGCGACCGCGATACGCGGTTGTTCCACTCGTCCTGCTCGTCGTTCTGATAGAAGAACCGGTGGTCTTCGCTCAGCCACCCCTGGTGGATGTACTCGCGGTCGGCGTAGGTGGCGGTCGACAGCGTGACCGGGTTCGCCTTGTCCGTCACGTCGGACACGACGATCACGGTCTCGTTCGAACCGATGCAGATCTCGCTGCCCGCGTGCTCCGCGTCCGGCCCCCGGTACACGACGCACTGGACGTCGTGGGTATAGCCGGTGCCTCGGAATCCCGTCCCCTCCGGGGCATGGCAGCCCGCGAAGCTCGGGTTCTTCGGGTCCGAGAGGTCGATCATGTGCAGGCCGCCCCCGCAGGTCTCGGCGCCGGAGTTGCTGCCGACGGCGTAGGCGAAGCCGGTCTCCTCGTTGATCGCGATGTTGTGGACCGCGCTCACCTCCCGGTAGCGCGCGTCGGCGCCGAGTTCCGTGAACTCCGTGAGTCCGCGAACCCGGGTCAGGTCGAGCACCTGGACGCCGTGTCCGGTGATCTCGGCCACGACGTACGCGTGGTCCTCGTACACCTTCATGTCGCGCCACACGCTCTCCGACGTCGCGGAGGCCATGAAGGCGATGGGACGCGGTTCGGTCGGGGTCGAGAGATCGACGATCGCGAGCCCGTCGTGGCGGCCGACCAGCGCGTACTCCACGCCCGTCTGCGGGTCGGTCCAGCCCCAGATGTCGTTCACGGCCCAATCGGACTCCGGTCCCGCGGGCGTCCGCCCCGGGCTCAGGTGGCGGACGGGTATGTTCGCCGCGAGATCTACGCGGTCGCACGGGAACCCGCCGGCCGAGCCCCCGGCGCAGGGGACGATCTGCGCCACGATGGGAATCGGCGGCGGCGGGGGCGGCGGCTCGGGCGGCTCCGGATCGGTCGGACCGGTCGGGGAATCCCCGCACGCGACCGTCGCGACCGCGAGGGCGATAGGCGCCAGGACCGGCAGCGCGGCCCGGAGGAACGGGGGGAGTGGCCGGCGGCTCATGCGACGGGTCAGCGCGTCAGCAGGAGGCGCGGGCCCAGGAGTCTGGCCGGGTCCGCGTCCGGCTTCGGGGTGAACTTGTTGATCCAGCCGCCGCTGTAGGAGGCGATGTACAGGTTGCCGTCCGCATCCATGTCCATCTGGTGCGGGAGCGAGAGGCCGCCGGGCCAGGTCCCCCGCCCGATGGCGCCGGCCGCTCCGTAGGCGCCCCAGTAGTCCTGCAGGACGCCGTCCCGGTCGTACTTCAGGATGCGGTTCAGGCTCGCGTCCAGCACCCACACGGCGCCGTTCTCGTCGAGCCAGATGTTCACGGGATCGAAGATGTTCGGCCATTCCTCGATGAACTCGCCGTCGTGCGTGAACAGCTGGAGGCGCTCGTTTTGGCGGTCCCCGACGTAGACGCGCTCCTCGTCCACCGCGAGGCCGTGCAGGAGATCGAACTCTCCGGGTCCGGTGCCGAGGGCGCCCCACTGCATGATGAACTCTCCGTCTTCCGAATACTTGATGATCCGTGAGTTCCAGTACCCGTCGGCGAGCAGGAAGCTCCCGTCGGGGAGGAACGCGAGCTTGGACGGCCAGCCGTAGGTGTAGGGTCCCCAGTCGTCCCGGGCGCGGGCGGCTTCGCGCGTCTTCGGGTGATCGCGTTCGCCGAGGCGCATGGCGATCTCGCTGCCGTCGTTCGTGAACTTGACGACCTGCATGTGCCCTTCGCCGCCGCCGCTGTCGATGACCCACACGTGCCGGTCGGGGTCGTAGGGGCTGATGTACACCTGGTGCGGGAGGGTGAAGATCGAGTCCCACTGCGCCCACTGTTCCACGATCTCGCCGTTCCCGTTCGCGACGACGATGTAGTTCGTGCGGCGGAGGCGCCCCTCGCGGGGGACGGACCGGTCGGCGGGCCAGTCGCCGCGCGTGACGACGATGATGCGGTCCTCGTGGTCCACGGCGACGCCGGCCACCTGTCCCCAGCCCCACACGTCGTCGTGGTCGGGCGCGCCCTTCCACCAGCCGGCGACGGGATCGTAGGGGCCGGTGCGGTCGTCGCCCCCCTTCACGACAGCGCCGTTCATGGTCGCCGCGGCCGCGCCTTCTCCGCTCTCGCAGCCCGCGAAGGCCAGGGCGGCGGCGAGCGCGAGGGTGGGGTGAAGCGGCTTCATCGTTTCCCCTCCTGGCTTGTGGCGGCGGGGGCCCAGGGGTCGTCGATGCCGGCGCCGGGGCACGAGTCGCCCGTGTCGAGAAAGTGTGTGTGGAGGCACTCGAGCGTCGCGCCGAGACTCGTGAGCAGGTCGACCGTCTCCGGGAACGGGACGCGGGTGAAGAACCCGGCGCGGCCGCCGCGCGCCATGTCCGCCGTGGACTGCCCGAGGCGGGTGATCGCGGTGACGTCCCCGCCCTGCGAGACGAGGTATTCGATCAGTTCGTTGTCGCCGCGCGAGGCGGCGTAGTGCATCGGCGTGTAGAGCCACGAGTCGCGCTGGTCGACGTCCGCGCCGAGTTCCTCGATCAGGTACTTCACGGCGGGGATGAACTGGTCGGGCCGGTTGCGGACGCTGAAGGCGCCGAGACCGAGGTACCCGCCGCCCGCCGCGGCGTGGATCGGCCACGCGTTGGGCGCGCCCTCGGGGATCCAGGGCAGGGCCGAGTCCTCTTGCTGGCGGCCGTCCTGCTGCCGGCGCTCGCGCATCCCGACTTCGGGCCAGCGCGTGGGGATGTTCGGGTCCGCGCCGTGCGCGACGAGGAGCTTCATCGCCTCGATGTCCTGGGCGAAGGCCGCGCGCCAGAAGGGCGTCGCCCCCGTGAGGTCGATCCCCATCTTCGTGAGGCCGTACTCCCAGTACCACAGGTGCGTGTTCAGGCGCGGGTTGGGATCCGCTCCGGCGTCGAGCAGCGCGCGGAGCACGTCCATGTGCCCGGCGTCCTGCAGGTCCTGCGCGCGCGGCTGCGGGTAGTTGGACTTCGGCGCCCACTGGGTCTGGAGGACGGCGAAGAGGGGCGTGGCCCCGTCGGTCGAGGCGGCGAGGTCGGGGTCGGCCCCGCGTTCGATGAGGGCGAGCGCGAGGTCGAACTGGCCGTTGAGGGCCGCCATGAGGAGCGGGGTCGTGGCGTCGGCGCTCGCCTGGTCGATGTTCGCGCCCCCGTCGAGAAGGGCCGTGGCCGCTTCGATGTGGCCCTCGCGGGCCGCGTGCAGGAGCGCGGTCATGCCGCCGGTCCGGCCGACGAGCACCTCGCGGTACGGCGGACGGATGAGGTCGGGGCCGCCCGGATAGTCGGGCCCCGTGCGGCCCAGCGAATGAGCGCTGACCTCGCCGACGTCGAAGCCAGAGCGGAGGAACTCGCGCTGGGCGCGGATCGCCGCCTGCACGTGGGCCGGGGTCGGCTCGCCCGGCCACTCGGCTTCGGAGTCCACCTCGGGCCCGTACGGGCCGAGCGTCTCCCGGGGCGCGCCGATCATGTCCCGCATGCGGCGGTTGGCCTCGCGGTCCAGCGCCAGACTGGGCAGGACGTCGACCACGGCGGTCGGGGTGCCGGGGTCGGCGCCGGCCTCGAGCAGCGCGGCCGCGGCGGCCGGACGGTTCGCGGCGGCGGCGAACATCAGGGGGGTCTGCCCCGCCGAGCCCTCCCGGGCGTTCGGATCGGCGCCGTGGTCGAGCAGCGCGGCCACGGCCGACCGGCCGTCCACGGCGGCGGCGGCGGCGAGGTGCAGCGCGGTCACGCCGCTGTTCGTCGTCGCGGCGTTCGGGTCGGCACCGGCCTCGAGGAGGAGCGCGACGACGGGCCCATGCCCTCCGCGGGCGGCCAGGTGGAGCGGCGCATAGCGGCCGATCCGCGTCCCGGCGTCGACCGCCGCGCCCGCATCGATCAGCACCCGGGCCACCGCCGCGTGGCCGCGTTCGGCGGCAAAGTGCAGCGCGGTCATCCCGTCGCCCCGCGCGGCGTTCACGTCCGCGCCGTCCGCGCCGTCCGCCACGAGCGCGCGCACGACCTCGACCGCCCCGTCGCGCGCCGCTTCGAGCAGCCGGTCCGAGGAGGAGGACGCGGAAGAGGAGGAGGAGGACGCCTCCTCCTGCGCGGCCGCCCCCGCCGGGAGGAGGGCCGAAATCAGGAGCGCTACCGCAAAGGGGGCCGCACTCCAGGACCCGCGGCGGCGCAGGCGCCGGGTCATTCCGCTCATCACGCTCATCGCGCGCCGCTCCCGCGGGAGGCCGCCCCGGAGGCCGCCTCGCCTGTGAATTCCAGCGGGAACGCGCCGTCGCTGTCGCCGAAGGAGGGCATCTCGGGGTGGCCGATCTTGCGCATGAGGCTCACGAACGCGTTCGCCATCGGCGTCCCGTCGGGGGCGCGCAGGTGGACGCCGCCGTCGAGCGCGCCGTTCGCGCCGCCCATGAGCAGCAGCGGCGCGCGCCGGTGGTTGTGCAGGTTCCCGTCCGCCATCGGCGATCCCCACACGATCGCCGTCTTGTCGAGCAGCGACGCCTCGCCCTCCATCGTGTCGCGCATTTTTTTCAGGAAATAGGCGACCTGCCCCAGCCGGTACGTGTTGATCCGGTTGAAATCCATGATGTCCTCGGGGACGTTCCCGTGGTGCGAGGCCCCGTGCACGGACTTCGTCGTTCCGCTCTCCGGGAAGGTCCGGTTGGACTGGTCGAAGCCCGTCTTGAAGGTGATGATGCGCGTGAGGTCGGTCTGCAGCGCGAGCAGTTGCAGGTCGAACATGAGCTGCATGTGCTCCTCGAAGGAGTCCGGCACCCCGGAGGGCGCCTCCGGCATCTCCCGCTCCTCGCCGCTCGCGTTGCGCGCCTCGACGAGCTGGATCCGCCGCTCGATCTCGCGGATGTGCTCGACGTATTCGTCCAGCGCGACCCGGTCCGCCGCGCCCAGCGTCCTGCGGAGCCGGGCGACCTCGGTCGCGATCCAGTCGATCATGCTGCGGTCCGTGCGCCGCCGCGCCGCCCGGTCCTCCGCCGAGTCCCCGGCGCCGAACAGCCGCTCGAACACCACGCGCGGCTCCCGGATCGCCGGCAACGGCTGGTTCGGCGACGCCCACGCCAGCGACGTCGTGTACGCGCAGTGGTAGTTGTAGGCGCAGCCCCCGCCGCGGTCGATCCCCTCGATGCAGAGTTCGAGCGAGGGGAGCACCGTCTCCCGCCCGAAGCGCTGCGCGTGCAACTGGTCGAGCGAGGTGCCGAGGAAGATGTCCGACCCCTGCGTCTGCTTCGGATGCGCCTGGGTGAGGAACACCGCCGTCGAACGGTCGTGGTCGCCGCCGATCTCCTCCGCCCGGAACGCCTCCGCCGACCGGCAGTCCGTGTTGCTCACGATCGTCATGTGCTCGCGGAACGCCTCCAGCGGCCGGAGCTGGCTGTCCGCCACCAGTTCGAAGTCGCGCCCCGTCATCGCCGGCGCGAACAGGTGGCGTTCGTCGCCCCAGTCGCTCGAGCCCGCCACCCCCATCGACTCCTCGATGCAGACGAGGCGCGTGAACTCCGCCGCCTTCATCGGGTCGGCCCACAGCCGCCCCGCGGGAACCATCGCGTCGAGCAGGGGCAGCGCGACGCTGGCGCCGGCCCCCCGCAGGAAGGTGCGGCGCGAGAGGTGCGTCCCTGTGATGAAGTTCATGATCCCTCCACTTCTTCCACGGCGGGCGCGGGACGCGCCAGCCGGAAGGCATCGCTGTTCACGACGCCGAGGATGAACGAGGACATGCGGTAGCCGTCGGCTTCCGCCTCGCGCGCGATGGCCCGGATCCCCGGCTGGTCGAAGTACTCCGCGCGGCGCCCGACCGCGTACGCGAGCAGGTGCGCCGTGAAGTTCCGGACCAGCGGGATGGGCCGCTTCATGAGGAGGTCGACGAGTTCCGCCGGCGTGCTCACATCGGACCCGTCGTAGAACGTCCCCCGCGTGTCGAGCGCGACCCCGTTCTCGCGCACCCGCACCCGCCCCGTCACGTCGTAGTTGTCGAGCGCGAGCCCGATCGGGTCCATGAACCGGTGGCAGGCGCGGCACGTCGGGCTGGCCGCGTGCATCTCCAGGCGCTCGCGCGTCGTCAGCAGCCGCCCGCCCCGGGCCGATTCCGTCTCGTCGAAGGCGGGGATGTCCGGCGGCGGGGGCGGCGGCGGCGTGCCCATGAGCACCTCCATCACCCACTTCCCGCGCAGCACCGGCGACGTGCGGGCGGACATCGACGTGAGCAGCAGCACGCTCCCGTGCCCCAGCACCCCGCGCCGGCTGTCGTCCGGATAGCTCACCCGCCGGAACCCGGGTCCCGAGACCCCCTCAATCCCGTAGTGCCCGGCGAGGCGCTCGTTCAGGAAGGTGTAGTCCGCCGTGAACAGCTCGAGCAGGCTCCGGTCCTCGCGCACGAGGTGGTCGAAGAAGAGTTGCGTCTCCCGGACCAGGTCCTCGCGAAGCTGGCCGGTGAAGTCCGGATACAGGTAGGGCTCCGGCTGGTTGTCCTCCGCGTCCTGGAGCCTGAGCCACTGCGAGGCGAAGCGCGTCGAGAGCGCTTCCGCGCGCGGGTCCGCCAGCATCCGGCGCACCTGCGCCTCGAGGACCGCCGGATCCGACAGCCGTCCCTCGGCCGCCACCGTCAGCAGTTCGTCATCCGGGCTCGCCGCCCACAGGAAGAAGGAGAGACGCGACGCGAGGTCCACGTCCGCGATCCGGTAGCTCTCGCCGGGCGCGGCCTCGGGCGGCGCCTGCTCGAGACGGAAGATGAAGGACGGGTTGGCGAGGATCGCCTGCAGCGCCGTCCGGACCCCGATCTCGAACCCGTCGGACCCGTCCTCGGCCGCCTCGGCCGCCGCGTCATCGTAGAAGGCCATCGGCCCCGCGAGATCGGCCTCCGTCACCGGCCGCCGGTACGCCGCCCGCGCGAGCCGCGTCACGATCGACGCCGCGCACGCCCGAGCCTCCCCGGCCGCCTCGCCAACCGCCTCGCCCACCGCCGCGTCCCGTCCCGGATGGCAGTCGAACACCTTGCGGCGGCTCGCCGTCTCGGACAGCCCCGCACTGCGCCGGGGACCCGTGATCATCAGGTCGCTCAGGTGGGGGAGCGCCGTGATCCCGTAGTTCGCCCACGCCTGGGAGTCCTCGCCCCCGACGAAGGACCAGCCCGGCGTCTTCAGGCGGTCCTCGTACGGCCCCTCGATCGTGCGCACGAACGCCGCCGCGACCTCGCGCTGGCCCGCCTGCACGTAGATGGGCTCCGTGCGGATCGGCACCGTCGAGCGCCCGCCGTGCTCGAGACCGAGCAGGGCGACCCCTTCCCCGTCGATCGAGATGTCGACGTCCTGGAAGCCCGTCCCCTGCCCGAACAGTGTCTCGAGCGAGATCACGTACTCCCCGTCCACCGGGAAGTCGTGCGTCACGACCATCCCGCCGCGCGTCCCGTACGGCGCGCCCTCGATGCGGTCCCAGGCGTGCTGCGAGACATCGATCGGGTTCGTGTACTTGGCGGTCTTCGAGAGGGCGGCCGGGTTGCCGACCGCGATCCGGCTCACCTCCGTGGCGGCCCTCAGGTAGGCCTCGAGCAGCGTGGTCGAGAGGCCCTGCGCGTCCGCCATGTTGTCGAAGGCGCCGAGGTACGTGTCCGCCGGCAGCCAGCGGCTGGCGTCGATCTCGAGGTCGAGGAGATCGCGGATCACGCGCTCGTACTCGGCCCGGTTCAGCCGCTGGAAGCGCCGCGAGCCGGGGTTCCGGTCGCGGGCGGCCTCGCGGTCGACGACCGTCTCCAGCGTTTCGACGAGGGCGAGGAGCGTGTCCGGCGGCGGCCGGCGCTGGCCCGGAGGCGGCATCATCCCGGCGCGGAGCTTCCGGATCATCTTCTCCGCCGTGGGCGCCCGCTCGTGCGCCGCGTCCACGTCGAACGCCTCCAGCGTGAGGTTCCCGCGCAGCAGGCGCCCGTTGTGGCAGCGGACGCAGTAGCGCTGGACCACCGCGGTCAGCTCCGCCGTGTCGGCGAGAGCGGCGAGGTCAAACTCCGAGAGGGGGGCGGAGCCGGACGCACCGTCCCCCGAGGGCTGCCCCATGAGGGCGAACCACAACCACAGAACCGCACCCGCGCTCAATGTCTTCACGCGCCCGTCCTTCGGCACCGACGGATGACGCTGCCTCGCAACCGCTCAAGTTAGGAAACGGCATCTCGCCAGGCCACGCCCCGCCCCTCTGAACGCCCGGTTTCGAGCGCCGTCGCGCACCCCCTACCCCCAAAACTGGGGGGGCAGCACCCCCCAAAATTGGGGGGGTCTCTGTCAGTTTAAGCAGTTGTCGCGCAACGGTTTAGAGCATGTTAACGTTGTGCGGGAGAGGTCCTTTGACTGTCGAACGGGGGATCCGGGGGTGCGGTAGTGATCGAGTACGCCGTGAGAGCGACGTCCGTTGGCTGGCGTGCGGCGCGCGGATTCGGTGCGCGGATGAGCCCGGCGGGGCTTGCGACCCTGCTTAGGGGGCTTGCGACCCTGCTTAGATTGAGCAGGCAGGCAGGCAGGCAGGCAGGCAGGCAGGCAGGCAGGCAGGCAGGC
>NZ_CANPWG010000011.1 GCF_947581915.1 Candidatus Palauibacter scopulicola | reverse complement strand
TCGTCCTCATGCCGCTCGTCGTCTCCGGCCTCATGGCCGGGCTCAAGGTCGGCGAGCTCGCCTCGATGCTCGTCTCCGGCTCCGGCTCCGCCGGGTCCGGGTTCGTCGCGCTCGTCATGCAGGGAGCAAGCAAGGCCGCCGCTCCCGCCAAGCCCCCCGTCTGAGTCCCAAGGAGACACCGATGATGAAACGAGACCGTGACGCGGGCCGCGAATACGCCGAGATCTGGGGCGAGGCCGTGCAGGCGAACCGGAAGCTCCGGACGATCCTGATTTTCCTGTCGGCGAGCATCGTGCTTGGCGTCTTCGTGCTGCTTCGGATCGCGGGCACCGAGCCGCCCAAGCCCATCGTCGTGCGGGTGGACGAGGTGGGCCGGGCCGAGGCGCTGGCCTACGAGGCGGCGACGGCGCAGGCCGACCCGCTCGATCCGACGACGAAGTACTTCCTCAACCGGTTCGTCCACGACTTCCACTCCCGCCGCCGCGCGACGGCGCAGGAGCAATGGACGCGGAGCCTCCGGTTCCTCTCGACGGATCTGGCGAACGCCGCGTTCCAAAGGGACGGTGCGGAGGTCGCGAGCGTGGCGGCGGGTACCGCCGACACCGAAACCGAAGTCGAGCAGGTCGTGCTCCGCATCCACCCCGCGCCCGAGCCGCCGCACGGCGCGACGGCGGACTTCGACCTCGTGCATCTGAGGGGCGAACAGGAGCTGCGCCGCGAGCGCTGGTCGCTCACGCTCCGGTTCGAGTTCCTCGACAGCATTTCGAACGAACTCGTCGTTCACAACCCGATGGGGCTCCTCGTCACCTACATGCGGGCCGACCGGGCGCTCGTGACGGGAGACGAGCGATGATCGCCCATCTCAAGGGGCGCGAGAAGGCACTCGAAGGGTTCGGGTGGACGGGCCGCAAAGCCGAGTGGATCGCGCTGGTCTGCCTCCACAGCGGCGTGTTCACCCGCGCGCAGTGGGCGCGGTTCATGGACGCGCATCCGGAACAGGTCCGGCGCGGCGTCCACGGGCTGATCGCCGAGCGCGTCGCGAGCGAGGAGACGGAGCCCGGCGTCGCCGGCATGGGCCGGGTCGGCCGCATCTTCGCCCGTCCCGTGTACCGGGCGCTCGGAGCCGAGCACATCCGCCACCGCCGCGGCGCTTCGACCGAAGTGCTTCTGCGCCGCCTGCTCTCGCTCGACTACGTGATCGAGCACACCGACCTGCCCTGGCTCCCCACGGAACAGGAGAAGGTGTCCGCGTTCGAGGCGCTCGGCATCGAGCGCTCGCTCCTGCCCGTGCGCGTGTACCGGGGAGCCGCCCGTACCACCCGGCGCTACTTCCCCGTGAAGCTGCCGGTCGCGCTCGACTCCGCACGCGCCCTGTTCGTCTACGCAGACCCCGGCCACGACACCTCGACGGCGCTCCGCTCGTGGGGCAGCGCACACCGCGGGCTCTGGCGCGCGCTCCGAGGACTTGGCCGCTCGGTCGAGGTCGTGGCCGTGGCGCGCACTGCACGGGAGCTCGAACGGGCGCGGCGGGTGACGCGTGGATGGTCCGAGCCCGGTGGTCCCGGCGAGTCCGAAGTTGGTGCGGCCGAGGAACTCGCCCGGATCGAGCGGGCGATCCTCAAGGGCGCGGTCCACATCCTTGAGGAGTTCGGCGGCCTCCAGGCCGCCCTGAAGCGCAGCGTCGCGCTGGAGGAGCAGGCGCGGCGCCGGGGCGGGCGCGGATCAATCGACCGCGGGGCCGCATGGCGCACCGAGCGCCTCGCAAGGGTCCGCTACCGGTGACCGGAGCGCGTCCTATGCCGAACCGCGGCGTGAAAACGACGCGGGGGGTCGTTTCACGAATCCGGCCCCCGGCGATTCACATGCGGCCTTCCGTCCATCCGCTTGCGCGGTGGCGTCTTGCGGCACCGCGGCCCGCCGGCCCGACGCCGGACGGGCCACGGGGGCCGTGGCTGGAGCGACCCGCCTCGCCAAGGGCTCGGTGCGGCGTAGGGCCGAGTGTGTTTTCACACTTCGGCCCCCCGCCTCTACGGGTCGCTCCAGTGCCAGAGATCCCTCCGGGAAGGGTGTCCGGCCGATGAAGCTGTGGACGCTCGTCCTCATCGGGGCGGCCTTGGCCGCGACCGCCGCGCGCGCGCTTCTCGCGCCGTTTCCGCCCATCGGCGGCAACCCGTACCTGGACCTGATCGCCCAAAACGATCCGGGCATCCACGCGGCAATCCGCGCATGGTATTACCTCGCGCCCGCCGCGGCGGTCTTTCTGGTCGGCAGCGTGATGCGCTCGGTCTCGCGGGTCTGGCTGGAGCCGCTCGCCATGCGCCGGAACCGGGGCAGGCTGCCCGTCTGGCCCAACTCGCCCAAGGACGACGCGCCGTCGCTCGTCTTCGGCGAACTGCACCACCCCACCGTTGCCCGGGAGAGCGACCAACCCTCCTGGCTCGTCGTCCCCGAGAAGGGACTCTACACCGGCGTGCTCGTCGTCGGGGCCGTCGGCACGGGCAAGACGACGGCCTGCATGTACCCGTTCGCCCGCCAGCTGCTCTCCTGGCAGGCCGACGATGGGGACCGCCGCGCGGGCGCGCTCGTGCTGGAGGTGAAAGGGGATTTCTGCCACCAGGTCCGGAGCATCCTGAGCGAGGCCGGGCGCGAGGACGACTACCTCGAAATCGGGCTTGGTGGAGCTTGGCAGTGGAACCCGCTCGACGATCCGCTGCTCGACTCCTACTCGATGGCGTACAGCGTCGCGTCGCTCATCAACCAGCTCTTCGGCAAGTCCAGAGAACCGTTCTGGCAGCAGGCGTACACGAACCTTGTTCGCTGGATCGGCATTCGGTATCCGGCTCGTACCTTACGCTTATCATTGAACTTACGAGATTGGAC
>NZ_CANPWG010000010.1 GCF_947581915.1 Candidatus Palauibacter scopulicola | reverse complement strand
TAGTCGCGCGCGAAGGAGTCGGCCTGGAGGTTCTCCATCCGGTCCTCGATCCACTTGACCGGCTTGCCGAGCACGACGGAGGCCGCGATCGCGACCACGTAGCCGGGATAGACCGGCACCTTGCCGCCGAAGCCGCCCCCGATGTCGGGCGACACCACACGGATTTTCTCCTCGGAAAGCCCGACGTGTCCCGCCACGAGCGCGAGCACGGTGCGGATCGCGTGCGGGGCCTGCGTCGTCATGTAGACGGTGAGATGTCCCTCGACGGGGTTGAAGTCGGCCACGCAGCCGCAGGTCTCGATCGAGGCGACGTGGATGCGCGGCACGTGCATGCTCTCGCGCACGACGACGTCCGCCTCCTCGAACACCTTGTCGGTCGCCTCCTTGTCGCCCGCCTCCCAGTGCCAGATGCGGTTGTCGGTCTGGCCCTCCTTGTCGGTGCGGAGAACGGGCGCGTCTTCGTCGAGCGCCTTGAAGGGGTCGATGACGGGCTTCATGGGCTCGTAGTCGACCTCGACCGCGGCCACGCCGTCGGCTGCCGCGTAGCGCGAGGTCGCGATGACGGCCGCGACCTCCTGCGCCTGGTACATGACGGTGTCGGTGGGGAGCACCATCTGGGTGTCCGACATCAGCGTCGGCATCCAGTGCAGGTTGTACGCCTCCAAGTCCTTGCCGGTGAGGACGGCGAGGACGCCGGGGACTTCCAGCGCCTTGCTCGAGTCGATGCTCTTGATCTTCCCGTAGGCGATCGGGCTGCGGACGATGTCGAGCCACAGCATGTCGGGGAGGACGATGTCGTCGATGTAGTTGCCTTTGCCCTGCAGGAAGCGCGGGTCCTCCTTGCGCTTCATGGAGTGCCCCATGCCGCAGATGTCGGCGGAAGTCTTCGGTGCCATCAGCTGTCCTCCCCGTCGGTCGCGGCGTTCGCGGTTTCGGCGGCGGCGGCGCCCATCTTCTCGGCGGCGTACTGCACCGCCTTCACGATGTTCACGTAGCCGGTGCAGCGGCAGAGATTGCCGGAGATCGCCTCGCGGATCTCGGCTTCGCTCGGGTTCGGGTTCGCCTCGAGGAGGGCCGCGCCGGTCATCAGCATGCCGGGGGTGCAGAAGCCGCACTGGAGGCCGTGCTTCTCCCAGAAGCCCTCCTGCAGCGCGTGCATGCCGTCGGCGCCGGCGAGTCCTTCGACGGTCCCGATCTCGGTACCGTCCGCCTGTACGGCGAGGACGGTGCACGACTTGGTCGGCTTGCCGTCGAGCAGCACGGTGCAGGCGCCGCAGTGGGTCGTGTCGCAGCCGATGTGGGTGCCGGTGAGCCGCAACTCGTCGCGGATCAGGTGGACGAGGAGCATGCGCGGCTCGACCTCCGCCTCGTGCGCCTCGCCGTTCACGGTGACGCGGACCGGGAATGTCTCCATCGCTCTACCCTCCGGCTCCGGCGCGCGCGAGCGCCTGGCGGATGGCCCTCGCGGTGAGCACGCGGGCCATGTTCCTCTTGTATTCGACGGAGCCGCGCCGGTCTTCCACCGGTTCGGTCATGTCGGCGGCGGCCTGGGCGGCGGCGGCGATGACCTCGTCCGTGCCGGGCGCCTTCGTGATCGCGTCGCGGACCCTCTCGATGGCGCCCCGCAGCCCGCCCGCCGGTACGAAGTCCGCGCCCAGGAGCGTCTCTTCGGCGGCGGTCGCCCGGATCGGCGCGAAGCCGAGGTTCGTGAGCCCGACGCCGGCCTGCGTCACCTTGCCCTCGCCGTCCAGCGTGAGCTGCACGGCCACGCCGGCCACGGCGTAGTCGCCCACCTTGCGCTCCAGCTTGACGTAGGCGCCGCCGCTGCCGGCGGGCGGGACCGGGACCTGGATCTCCGTGAGGATCTCTTCCTCCCCGAGCGCCGTCATGAAGAGGCCGTGGAAGAAGTCGTCGACGTCGATGGTGCGCTCGCCACCGGGCCCGGTGGCGACGACCCGGGCGCGCAGGGCGAGCATCGTGGCCGGGTGGTCGTTCGCGGGGTCGCCGTGGGCGATGTTGCCGCACACCGTGGCGCGGTTGCGCACGAGGGGGTCCGCGATCACGCGGGCGGTGTCGAGCAGGATCGGATAGCGCTCGGCCACCGCGGCGGACTCCTCGAGCTGGGTCTCGGTCACGAGCGCGCCGATGCGGAGGAAGCCGTCCCGTTCCTCGATCGTGTCGAGCCCGGGAATGTGCCTGAGGTCGATGATGTGCGCGGGGGAGGCGAGCCGAAGCTTCATCATCGGGAGCAGGCTCTGGCCACCCGACATCACCTTCGCGTCGTCGAGTTCGACGAGGAGGTCGACCGCGTCCTCCACTTCGGCCGGCGCGTGGTATTCGAACTGCGCGGGGATCATGCCTCTGCCTCCTTCGCCTCGTTCTCAAGGGCGCTCGTCAGTCGCTTGACGAACTCCTGCAACATTCGTCTGGACACGACCTGCGTCATGCCGCGGCCGAGTTGCGCGAGGATCCCCGTGACGGTGACGTCCGAGTCCATCGTCACCTCGGACCCGCCATCGGGAAGCGCCGCCACCCGGCTGTTCATCGTCATCTCGGCGGTGCCCATGCCGGCCTTGCCCTGGCCCAGGGCGCGGACCACCGCGGACCGATCCTCTTCGTTCAACTCGAAGGATACGGTCCCGGTATAGGCCGCCACGAGGGGGCCCACCTTGACGGTCATGGCGCCCTCCCACGTCGTGTCGTCGATCCGCTCCGTGATTTCCGCCCCGGGCAGGAGTTCCGAGAGCTGCCGAGGGTCGGAGAGGATCGCCCACACATCGGCGGCGGGCGCGTCGATCGTGAACCCTTCCTCGATCTTCATGGCCTTACGCCGTTGGCTGAGGTTGATACCGCTCGACGTGGATCCGGTCTTCGCCCTTGCGCGCCTGCACGAGGTCGTAGCTGCTCTGCCGCCGCAGCCAGAACTCGGCATTGGACCAGCCCGCCTTCTCCAGCCGGATGGCCATCTCCGGAGAAATCGCCGCGTGCCCGTTCAGGACGCGAGAAAGCGTGTGGCGGGCGACCCCGAGCACCCGGGCCGCTTCGGTGACGTTCAGGCCGAGTGGGTCCAGGCAGTTCTCCCGGATGCTGCGACCGGGGTGCGGGGGATCCTTCATCGCCATGTTCACTGCCTCCGTCAGTGGTAGTCGGCCAGGTCGACGTGACTGGCATCGCCATCGTCGAAGCGAAAGATGATTCGCCAGTTGCGGGAAATCGAGATGCTCCAGAACCCCTCCAGATCCCCTTTCAGCGGATGGAGTCGATAGCCGGGCAAGTCGAGATCCGAGGGCTTACGGGCTACATCGAGGTCCGCCAGGGCGACCGCAACCCGATCCGCCAGGTCGGCCCCCACGCGGCTCGGATCGCCACGCTCGTAGAACCGCTTGAGCCCGCGATGGCGGAAGCTCCGAGTCATGCAGCATTGTACCGCATGGCGGTACACGAATCAATCTGCGGGTGCGCCGGATGTCGGGCCTCATGAGGTCGCAGAGCCCTCGATTCTCATGAGCCTTCTTCCTCCATGGTCATCCGCAAGGAGCGTCTGCGGCGAACCAGAACGACGTAGGCGATGACGGCGCCGATCGATACGACCATGCCGATGTTCCCCAGGGTCGGGCTGACCTGCAGTCCGAGGAACAACGAGAACGAGAACATCAGGTAAAGCAATGCGACTACCGCGACGTGTGCGGCGACCTTCAGCAGGGTCTTCAATATCACCCCCTCGTCGCTTCTTTCTGGAGATACGCCTCCGGCGAGGCGTCGAATCGGGTGCGGCACCCCTCGCAGCAGAAGTAGACGGGTTCCCCCTCGAACACCGAGGACGGAGAACCCGCCACCGGGACGGTCATGCCGCACACGGGATCGGTCGCCTGGTCCTCGGGTCCCTCTCCGGTCGCCGCTTCCTCCGCGGCGACGTCGCCGGAGCCGACCGCGTCGCTGGGCTCGACCGCCTCCGCCCCTGTCCGTTGTGCCTCGAGCTGGACGACTTCGGCGAGGATGCTGACGGCGATCTCCTCCGGGCTCTCGGCGCCGATATCGAGGCCGGCGGGGCCCCGCACGCGGGCGATCGCGTCGGCGTGGAGTCCGTGCGCGGCCAGGACGCGGCGCACTTCCTCCATCCGGGTGGGGGAGGCGATGACGCCAAGGTAGTCCGGGGCGGCGGCCGCCAACTCCGCGAGCGAGCGCTCATCTCGCTGTCCCATGGTGGCGACGACCCCGTACAGCCTCCAGCCGCGGGGCCGTTCCGCGTAGCGCGCCGCCGTCTCCGCCAGGTCCTCCACGACCTCGTCGGCCGCTGCCGCCACTGCCTCATCCTCGGAAGCCTCTTCGGAAGCCTCGGCCACGGTCGTGTATCCCATCGCGCCGCCGAGGCGCACCAGCGCGAGGGCGACGGGCGAACGGCCCGCCACGACCAGGACGGGAGCCGGAAGAACCGGGTTCACGTGCACTTCCACCTTCCCTCCGCTGCTGCAGGACATGGGCACGGGGACGAGATCGTCGGGGCGTCCGGGACTCGACCCGAAGGCGAGGAGCCTGGGCTCCCCCTGATCCAGGGTCTCCAGCGCGTGGCGCACCACCTCCGAACGGGTGCAACTGCCGCCGATCCAGCCGTGCATGACGCCGTCCGCGGAGATCAGCGCCATGTTGCCTGGCTTGCCGCTCGTGGGGCGCTCGCTCCGCACGACCGTGGCGAGCGCGTAGGGCTGGCGTTCGGAAGTCAGCCGCGCGGCGAGATCGAGCAGGCTGCGATTCACGGCACGTCCCCGGAGCGGGAGCCGGCCCCCGCGAGTTCCCGCCGCACGGACTCGTATTCGTCCGGCCGGTCGAGGTCTCTCAGCCGGTCAGCCGGCCAATCCACCAGAGACGCCCGGTCGTGGTGCCGTCGAACGACTTCCCGCCCGCACCCCGCCCGCATCCGGGAGATCTCGCCGAACAGGCCACGGCCGTACAGGATCGGCGGCGCGTTCACCTCGCCGTAGCGCGACACGACGAGCGGCGCATCGGTCTCCGCGTGCCGTTCCACCAGCGTACGCACCATGCGCACGGTCACGAAGGGCATGTCGGGGAGCATCACGACGGCGGCCCCGCGGGACGCCGGCACCGCGGCGACCCCGCACGCCACGGAGGTCTGGATGCCCGTCTCGTGGTCGGGGTTGAACACCGGTGCGCAGGCGAGGTCCTCGACCTCCCGTTCGACTTCTTCGCGGAAGCGTCCCGTGACGAGGATGACGGGGTCGAGGCCGGCCTCACCCGCGAGGCGAACGGTCCGCCGCACGAGGGTCTCGCCGCCGACGTCCAGCAGGAGCTTGTTGCGCCCCATGCGGGTCGAAGACCCGGCAGCCAACACGATCCCCGCTACGCTGCGCTCGTCGGACATGGGGTCCAAGGTAGGCCGCCGCCGGATACCGTCGCGAGACCGGCGCTACGCGGCAGACGCAGGCCCGGCTCATGGCGCGCGACGTCGCCGGCGTCCGGCGAGACCGCGCGCCACGGCGACGCCCGACAGAATGACGGCGGCGCCCGCCAGTTGCTGCGGCGTGGGCGTCTCTCCCAGCCACATCCACGCCGTCGCGAGCGCGATCACCGGGACGAGGTTCTGGTACACCGCCGTCCGGCTCTGTCCGATCGTCTTCATGCCGCGCGACCAGAGCAGGTAGGCGATGGCGATCCCGAACACGCCCGTGTAGGCCGACGCGAACCAGATCCCCGGCGGAATCGAACTCCAGTCGACGCGCATGAGGTCCGGGATTCCCATGCCGACGATGACGGGAAGGGCGGCCCAGAGCGTCCACCCCGTCACCTCCAGCGCCCCGCGCCGCTTCGTGATGCGCCGTCCGAACACGGTGAAGGATGCCCAGGAGAGCGCGGCCCCGAGGACGAGCAGATCGCCGAGACCGGCGCCTCCGACTTCCTGCGTGCCGCCGGTGATGAGGATCGCCATCCCGGCGAGCGTCGCGATGACGCCCAGGAGGATCGCAAGGCTGAACCGTTCCCGCCCGAGCGCGGACGCGATGAGGAGCACCCACACGGGACTCGTGGAGAGGAGCAGCGCCGCGTTCCCGGTCAGCGTCAGGTCGATGCCGTAGATGAAGGCGGCCTGGAAGATCACGTGGCCCACCACCGCGAGTCCCAGAACCCGCGGCCACTCGCTCCGCGGCGGTAGGACCGGCCGGCCGGTGGCCCGGAGGAGGAACAGGACGGCCAGCGCCGCGAATGGGAAGCGCACCGCGTTGAACGCGAGCGGATCGAGTTCGCGCAGGACGATCTTCACGACGGAGAAGTTGATCCCCCAGATGATCGCCGTCGCCAGGAGGCCTAGGTCGACCGTGAGGTCGCGCGCGCGCCGGGAGGGCCGGCCGCCCTTCGAGTTCGTCAATCCGCAGGCCATGGGAGGAGGGGGACGAGGGGCCCCGGCCGAAAGCCGGGGACGGGACCGGCTGAGTATATTCGGAGAGTGCTTCGGGCGTCGACCGCCGTGAGGCGACCGCCCGGAGTCGAGCGCGCATGCCCTTGACGAAACGAGCGTCCTGATGAGTGACGAGTTCATGCGGCGGGCCATCGACCTGTCCGAACGCAGCGTGGAGGCGGGCGGCGGTCCGTTCGGCGCCGTCGTGGTGAAGGACGGCGAGATCGTGGCGGAGGGGATGAACCGCGTCACGCTGGACAACGACCCCACCGCCCACGCCGAAATCCAGGCGATTCGGAGGGCCTGCGACCTCCTGGGCACGTTCGATCTCGGTGGCTGCGAACTCTACGCGAGCTGCGAGCCGTGCCCGATGTGCCTGGGAGCGATCTACTGGAGCCGGATCCGCCGCGTCTACTACGCCAACACCCGCGAGGACGCTGCGCGCATCCGGTTCAGCGACGAAGACATCTACGACGAGTTCTCCCTGCCCCCCGAGGAGCGCCGGATCGTCTCGCTCGTGAGGGTGCCCTCGGCCAGGGCGGGGGACGCCTTCGAGCGCTGGACCCGCAAGCGGGATCGGACGCCGTACTAGCTGCAACCTCATTCGGCTCAACGTTGACCGGGCACTGTGCGTTCTCTAACGTGCCGCCGCCGCGGCCGCTCTCGGGCGGGGCGGCGCGCCGATCCGCGGGATGGAAGGGGAGCCATGGCAAACCAGGTCGACGCCGGACGATTCAGGCGCCCGATGCGCCTGCTGGCCGGAGCCCTGGTGGCCCTTTCGCTCGTTGTCGTCGGCCTCGCGGAAGGTTCGCATACGCACGAGGACGACGAAGGGGACCATGCCCCGGCGGCGTGTCTGATCTGCGAACTGCCGCACAACATGGGGCCGGTGCCCTCCACGGCGACGCCGAGCACTGGCGAGCTCGGTCTCGTGCAGGGTCCCACCCTTCGCGGGTGCCAGCTGAATGTCCGGGCCGCCCATCTCTCCCCTCACCGTAGCCGGGCTCCTCCGCTTCCCATCTCTCTGTAGCGAAAGTCTGTAGCGAAGCCGCACTGCCGGTCCGGAGACCGGCAGGAGACTTGTCGACCGCGCCGGTGACCGGCGCGGCCAACGCGAGAGATGGAGATCCAATGCAGACCGCCGAATCGGGAGCGGGACAACCGCCCCTTCTCGAGGCCCGCGGGCTCAGCAAGCGCTATGGCCCCACGCAGGCCCTCGATTCCCTCGACCTGGCCATCGAGCCGGGAGAGGTCTACTGCCTCCTCGGCCCGAACGGGGCGGGGAAGACCACGACGATCAACCTCTTCCTCGGTTTCGTGCCGCCGTCCGGGGGTCAGGCCCTCGTGTCCGGGATGGACGTGTCCACCCACGACCGGGAGACGAAGCACCGGCTCGCCTACATCCCGGAACAGGTGATGCTGTACCGCAACCTCAGCGGGCTGGAGAACCTCGAGTACTTCGCCGCCCTGGGCGGGAAGGGGTCGCTGGGGCGGGAACGCCTCGCGGACATCCTCGTCGAAGCCGGGCTGGAGCGCGACGCGGTCGACCGCCGCGTGTCCGAGTACTCCAAGGGCATGCGGCAGAAGGTCGGCATCGCGATCGCGATGGCCAAGGAAGCCGACGCCCTCCTGCTCGATGAGCCGACGTCCGGTCTGGATCCCAAGGCCTCCAACGAGTTCTCGGCGCTGATCGAGCGGCTCAGGCACGGCGGCGTCGGGGTCCTCATGGCGACCCACGATCTGTTTCGCGCCAAGGAGACGGGGACGCGCGTGGGCATCATGCGCTACGGAAGCCTCGTCACGGAGATGAGCACGGACGAGATCGGCCACGCGGATCTCGAGCGCATCTACCTGGAACACATGCACGATTAGGAGGCGTCAGATGGCCGGGCACAGCATCCGACACATCATCCGCAAGGAATTCACAGACGTACTTCGGGACGGCCGTTTCCGCTGGTGCTCCATCCTGGTGGGAGCACTGCTGCTCGTCTCCCTGGGCCACGGGTGGGTCCAGGCGCGGGGGGCGCAGCGGGAGCACGCGGCCGCGCAGGCGACGGCCCGCGACCACTGGGAGTCGCAGGGCGAGAAGAACCCCCATTCTGCGGCCCACTACGGCATCTATGCGTTCAAGCCACGCCTCGCCCTATCCTTCGTGGACGAGGGCGTAGACCCCTACACCGGGACATCGGTGTGGCTCGAGGCGCACCGGCAGAACGATTTCCTGCTGCGCCCCGCGCAGGACGCGACGTCGGCCCAGCGCGTCGGGGCTCTCACGGCGGCGCAGGTGCTGCAGCACCTCGTGCCCCTGCTGATCATCCTGCTCACCTTCGGCGCGCTCGCCGGCGAGCGGGAACGGGGCACGCTTCGCCAACTGCTCGCGACCGGGGTCGGGCGGCGCGATCTGGCGCTCGGCAAGGCAATCGGCATCGCCGGTGCGCTGGCGCTGCTGCTCGTGCCGGCGGCGGCGGTGGGAGCGGCGGCCCTCGTCGTCGGGAGCCCCGGTCCGGCGGCATCCCCCGTGGCCCGGGCCGCGGTCCTTTCCGTCGTCTACCTCGGCTACTTCGCGGCCTTCCTCGCGCTCTCGCTGGCCGTCTCCGCCTGGGCCCGCTCGACGCGCACCGCGCTCGTGATCCTGCTTGGCGTGTGGGTGGTGAACGGGCTCGTGGCGCCGCGGGTGGCGGTGGACCTGTCGAAGTGGATGCACCCCACGCCTTCCGCCCTCGAGTTCGCTCAGACGGTGGAACGGGAGATGGCCACCGGCACGGAGGACATCCCTCGCCCGGACAACGAAGCGCTGACCGAGAGCCTGCTGGCGGAGTACGCAGTCGAGCGGGTAGAAGACCTGCCGATCAACCAGTCGGGCGTGCTGCTCCAGGCGAGCGAGGAGTTCGGCAACCGGATCTTCGACCGCAACTACGGCGCGCTCTGGGACACGTTCGAACGCCAGGGGGCCGTCCACGAGATGGTCGCGGTGGGGGCGCCGCTGCTCGCGGTGCGCGCGCTCTCCATGGGACTGGCCGGAACCGATGTCGAGCAGCACCGGCACTTCGCGACCGCCGCGGAGACGTACCGCAGGGACCTGATGCGGAGCATGAACGGCGACCTCACGGAGAACTCCCTCTCCGGCGATTTCTCCTACCAGGCCGGCGCCGAACTCTGGGAGTCCACGCCGCCGCTGCGGTACGACGCCCCGACCCTGGCCTGGGTGCTCGGCAACCGGATCCTGTCCCTCATCGTTCTGGGGGGCTGGCTCGTGGGGACGATCCTGATCGCCGCGGCGCGCGTACGGCGCGCGGAGGTGGCGTAGGATGACCGCGCGCACCGTACTCCGAAACGAGTGGCGTCTGCTCATGGCGGACCGGCCGCTCCGCATCGCGCTCGGACTCTTCGCGCTCCTGCTCGTCTACGCGCTGGCCAACGGCGTGGTCTGGACGCGCTTTCAGGAGCGCACCGTGGAGGCCGCCCAGGCCGGCAACGTCGAGCGCACGCAAGCCATCGCGCAGGAACTGGCCGACATCGAGGCCGGTGCGGAACCCGCTTCGCGCTTCTCGGACCCGCGGCTCCCGAACGTGATGGGCGGCGGGCGGGGCCGCCAGACGGCGGTCCTGACGCCGGGCCCCCTGACGGCGCTCACGGTCGGACAGAGCGACCTGCTGCCGTACTACTACGACGTCAACATCTACACGAACGAGTCGTCGTTCCAGCAGAACGGCGAGGTCGAGAGTCCCCTCAACCTGATGGTCGGGCGCTTCGACCTGGCCTTCGTGGTCATCTACCTGCTGCCGCTGCTGGTGCTGGCTCTGAGCTTCAACGTCCTCTCGGAGGAGCGCGAGCAGGGGACGCTGGCTCTGACCCTTTCGCAGCCAGTGTCGGCGCGGGGTGTCGTGGCGGCGAAGCTCGCCTTCCGCGCCCTCCTGGCGGTGGGCATGGTGCTGGCGGTCTCGCTGGTCGGGCTACTCGTGACGGGGGGCTTCGGCGCTCCCGGCCGGATCCTCCTCTGGTGCGCCGCGGTCGTCGCCTATGCGCTCTTCTGGTTCGTACTCGCGGCGTGGGTGAACAGCCTGCGGCGATCCTCCGCGTGGAACGCCACGGTGCTGGTGGGCGTGTGGCTGGTGCTGGTCGTCGTGCTCCCGGCCGGGATCAACATCGCGGCCGGACTCCTGCACCCGTTACCTTCGCGCGTGCAGATGATCACGGCTCAGCGCGAGGCGTCGAACGATGCCGTGAACCGCCGCAGCGAACTCCTCGCCCGGTACCTGGAGGACCATCCCGAGATGGCCGAGGGCGTGGTGGCCGACGAGCCCGGCCTGGGGGCGCTGGCGTGGGCCGCCACCGACGCCGTCAACCGCCGCCTGGAGGAGGTAACGGCGGAACACGATGCGAGCCGCGCGGAGCAGATCGCCCTCGTGCGCCGGTACCGTTTCTTTTCGCCGGCGCTCATGGCCCAGGAGGTGCTCCTCGACGCGGCGGGGACGGGCGACGCGCGGTTCGCCGGCTTTCAGTCGCAGGTCCGCGCCTTCGCCGAACGATGGCGGGACTTCTTCGTGCCCGCGATTGTCGCCGGCGAGCAGATGGATGCCGGCGCGTTTGCCCGCGCACCGCAGTTCCGTCTCGACGAGGAGGCGTCCGGCGAGGTCACGCGCCGCGCCGCCGTTCCCCTCGGCGTTCTGGGCACGCTCCTCATCCTGGTAGGTGCGGGCGCGGGAGTCGGACTCGGCCGCGTCCGAGGTGCGGACTAGGCATGGGTCTCCGCAACGCGCTGCTCATCGCCCGCCGGCAGGTGGGGGCAGTCCGCGAGGATCGGTACGTGGTCTTCCTGCTGGGGCTTGTCATCGCCCTCGGCGTGGTCGCGGTCCTCGGCGCCCGGCATCACGCCGCGAGCGAGGCGGAACAGCGCGCCCGCTACCAGGCGATGGTCGAGACCCAGTGGCTGGAGCAGCCGGACCGTCACCCGCACCGGGTCATCCACTACGGGTTTCTCGTCTTTCGGGAGGAGGCGCCGCTCGCCTTCTTCGACCCGGGGGTCGGCGCCTGGGCGGGGACCTCGCTCTTTCTGGAGGGTCACCGGCAGAACACGGCCAACTTCGGTGATGCTCGTCACGCGACCGGGATGCTGCGCTTTGGCCGCCTCACGCCGGCGAGCGTTCTGGCTCTCCTCCTGCCGCTGTTCGTCGTCGTCGCGGGCTTCGCCTCCGTGAGCGCGGAGCGAGAGCGGGGCACGCTTCGGCTCCTCCTCGCCCAGGGGGCGACGCCCGCCCAGATCCTCGCGGGCAAGGTGCTGGGCACGGGGGCAGTGGCGGCCCTCGCGGCCCTTCCCATCGGTGTCGCCACTCTGGTCATCGCCGGGTCCGGGGCGGTGGGCCCTGTCTCCGCCGGGCGCATGGCCGGATTGGCGGGCATCTACGCCGCCTATCTCGGGGGATGGGTCCTGGTCACCGTCCTCGCGTCCTCCTTCCGGGCCTCCTCGCGGAGCGCCCTCGCGCAGTTGATCGCGGTATGGGTCGTCCTCTGCGTCGCCGTGCCGCGCCTCGGGGCCTCCGTCGCCGGGGCGCTGCATCCGCTGCCCTCCCGCGCCGAGTTCACCGCCCAGGTGGAACGCGCGTTGAACGAGGTGGGCGACAGCCACAATCCCGACGATCCCTTCTTCCGCGCGCTGCGGGACGAGTACCTGGCCCGCTACGAGGTGGCGTCGGTCGAGGAACTTCCCGTGAACTGGGGCGGCGTGGTGAGCCGCGAAGGGGAGGCCGTCACGAGTCGGATCCACGAGGAGCAGCAGCGGGACCTCGTCGAAGGCCAGCGCCGTCAGGACCGCGTCCTGTCGTGGGCGGGGTTGCTCTCCCCCTATCTCGCGGCGCGGGACCTCTCCATGGCGATATCCGGGACCGCGTCCGAGGCGGTGGAGGCCTTCCGGGCGCAGGCGGAAGCTCACCGGTATGACCTCATACAGCGCCTCAACGATCTCCACATCAGCGAGATCCACTACGAGAACGACCGCGCCCAGCGCCTGCCGCGCGAGCATTGGGCGGAATTCCCGACCTTCGGGACGCGGCCGCCCCCGCTCGGAGGGGCGCTCGCCGGTCGCGCGCGCTCTCTGGCCGCGCTAGGCCTGTGGCTCCTCCTTCCGCTCCTGGGCCTCGGCCTGGCACGGGCGCGGCTGGCGCGCGTCGGGGTGGAGCGGGCCACCTCGTGAGGGCGCGGCTCCGGCTGCTCCGACTGGACATCCTCCGGCTGACGCGCTCCACCGGCGTCGCCGTCGCCGTCGTCCTGCTCCTGGCGATCGGGGTCTACGCGGCGTGGCGCGGCGGCCGCAACGTCGAAGCGGCGGCATCCTCCGCGGTCGCCGCGGAGACCGCCTACCGCGACCAGCTGGCCTACCTCCTCTCCACCTACCCTCCCGCGACGGAAGCGGGGGAGGTGCTCTACTACCTGGCCTTCCCGGCCCCGCAGCCGTCCCTGCCTCTCGCGGGGCTCGCCCGGGGCCGGACGGAGGTCGAGACGGCCAGCCTGCGAATCCGGCTCCTGGCGCTCGAGGGGCAACTCTACGAACACGAGACGGTGAACCCGCGCCTCGCCGCGGCGGGCGACCTCGACCTCGCCTTCCTGCTCATCGCGCTCCTTCCCCTCTTCATCATCGCCCTCACCTACGACCTCGTCTCCAGCGAGCGGGAGGGGGGTACCTGGAACCTCGTCCGCCTCTTCACCCGGCCGCGGCGGCTGCTCGCACTCAAGCTCGGCTCGCGCGCCTTTCTCGTCGCCGCCGTGGTGGCGGTGCCGGTTGCGCTCGCGGCGGCGCTGGCGGGTGTCCGCCTCGACGCCCGGGCCGGTTGGGCGGTCGCCCTCATCGCGCTGCACACCGCCTTCTGGTTCGCGCTCTGCCTCGGCGTCGCGTCCGGGCGCCGGTCCTCCACCGCCAACGCCATGATCCTGGTCGGGACGTGGGTCGCGCTCACCCTCCTGGCGCCCGCCGCGCTCAGCCTCGCGAACGCGATCCTCCATCCCGTCCCGGAGGCGCTGGAACTCACCGTGCGCCAGCGCCAGGGATATCACGAGGCCTGGGACATGACCAAGGACGAGACGATGCAGGGCTTCTTCGAGGACTACCCGGAGTGGAGCGACCGGACGGTCCCGGAGGACGTCTTCACTTGGGGCTGGTACTACGCCATGAACCACCGGGGCGACCGGGCCGCGCGCGAGGCGTCGGGCGCCTACCGCGACGTGCTGCGGGAACGGGAACGGTGGGCGCGGCGCTGGTCCACGCTCGTGCCGCCGCTCGCGGCCCAGCTCGCCCTCGACCGCCTCGCGGCCTCCGATCTGTCCGCGCAACTCGCGTACCAGGACGCCGTCCGCCGACACCACGAGCGGTTGAAGACCTACTTCTACCCGCACTTCTTCGCCGCCACGCCGATCGACGCGGTGAACTGGGACGGGGTGCCCGTCTTCGAGCCGGCCGAAATAGAGGAAAGCGCGACGCGGGCCGGCGTCCCGGCGGCGGCCGCCCTGGTCCTGGCCTCGATCCTCGTCCTCGCCGCGGGAGCGCGGCTCTCCGGTCCGCGCGCCGACTGACCCGCGGCGGCCGTCAGCCCCCGGCAGCCGCCAGCGCTTGCAGCACGACGCCGGCCAGCTCCGGCATGTGGTCGCGCATCCGCGATTCGTCGGAGTTGACCTGGATCGAGACCGCCACGCCGTGGCCCGGGTAGTACGCGAGGAGCGAGTTGTAGCCGGGCCAGAAGCCCCCGTGGCCGTACGTCAGCCCGTGCTCGCTCTCGGCGACGGATACCGCGAGCCCGTACCCCAGGTGCGGCCTGGTGCTGTCGGCCGGGAACCCGACTTCGAGCAACTGCGGAAGGTCGTCCCCCGAGATCGCCTCGCCCTCGTACAGGAGCTTCGCCCAGCGCACCATCGCCTGCGGGTTGTTCACGAGACCGCCCCCCGTCCACTCCTGCAGCGGATGGAGGATGAACCGGCCGTCCACCACCACCTCGAGCGGCGTGCCGTAGAGCCGTGAGCTCGCGTGCGCATAGCCCTGCGCGAGTCCGGGCAGGTCGCGCCGGTCGGCCGCAAGCGTGAGATCGAGGCCAAGCGGGTCGAGGAAGAACTCATCGAGGAGGTCGTAGTAGGCGCGGCCCGTCGCCGCCTCGACGGCGAGGCCCGCCAGCGTGTAGTGCACGTCGCTGTAGTGGTAGCCCCCGCCGGCGGGGAAGAGCGGCTCGGCGTCCAGCACCGTCTCGGCGATGAACTCCTCCGGGGTCATGTAGGCGTCGGGGTCGCGGAACACCTCGCCCAGCCGCACGGCGAAATCGGGATCCTCGAAGTACGGCTGGATCATGCCGGCCGTGTGGTTCAGGAGGTTGCGCATCGTGAGGTCCGCGTGATTGGGGACGCGGGAGAACCACTCCTCGTCGCCGAGCCAGGTCGCGACCGGCGCGTCGAGATCCAGCTCTCCGTTCATGGCCAGCTGCAGGGCGACCGCCGCGACGTAGGTCTTCCCGATGCTGCCGGAGCCCATGCGCATGTCCGGCGTCATCGGGATCTCGTCATCGACGTCCGACAGGCCGGTCGCGAAGCCGAACACGCGCCCATCCGGGAGGATGAAGGCTGCCGTCGCGCCCGGGAAGTTCTCGTCCGTCTCCTGGGCCTGCGCCCACGCCGCGTCGAGTTCCGCCTGAAACGCCTCGACGAGCGCCGCGGTCGCTTCCGGAGCCAGAGAAAGCTGAGACCCGGCCGCCGGATCGGCAGCCGAATCCGGCGCAGTGCCGCAGGCCAGAACGAGGCAACTCCCCAGGACGGCGAGGGGTGGATCAAAGCGTGGGGCAGCGTTCATCATGGAAAGGACCTCCCGTGCCGACGTACCGTCCGACCACTCTACGGGCCGACCGCCCCCAGCGAAAATCCACTGGGAGAACGAGGCGAAGGGATATCAGCATGCGCCACTCGAAGACCAGCGTCATCCTGGCCATCGCCTTCCTCGGCGTGCCGGGGGGCGCCCACGCGCAGAGCGCCGCCGCCCGAAGCGCGGCCGCCGACGCCATCCCCAGGGACTCGATCACCGGTCGCCTGGCCGACCTTCGCCGCATCCACACGCCCGAAGGGATCGAGGTTCTCGAGCCCATCGAGGTCAACGGGTCGACCCAGTGGCTGTCGATCCGCGGGCTGAACCGCGCCAACCCGATCCTTCTCGTGCTCCACGGGGGGCCCGGCAGCCCGGTGATGGGGGCGAGCTGGGCGTACCAGAAGCCGTGGGAGGATTTCTTCACGGTCGTGAACTGGGACCGGCGGGGCGTGGGAAAGAGCTTCTCCGCGGCGGATTCCGCCAGGCTGGGGCCGACGATGACCCTCGATCAACTCGTGGACGACGCGGCGGCGGTCGTCGAGCACCTGCTCGCGAGACTCGGCCACGAGAAGCTCGTCGTCCTCGGCTACTCCTACGGGACGCGGATCGGGCCCCGGCTCGTCGAACGGCATCCCGAGCGCTTCCACGCCTACGTCGGGCTCGGGCAGGCGGCCGGCCCCGACGCCGAACGCCAGCTGTACGCGACGCTCATGGAGCGCGTCCGCGCGGCGAACGACACGACCGCGATCCGCGAACTGGAAGCGCTCCGGCCTTATCCTCCCGCCGCGGGCCCCGGCGCGGTCGACAAGCTGCTCGCCACCCGCAGGTGGGCCCGGGAGTACGACGGCGGCTGGTACGGGAAGCCGACCTTCGACCTGTACTTCGCGCTTCCCGAATGGGGGCCGGAGTACACGGCGGCCGACGTGGCGAACATGCAGCCGGCCATGGCGTGGGCCGAACGCCACCTCATCGACCGGGCCCCGGCGCCCCGGCCGGCGCGGCTCGTGCAGCGCTTCGAGGTGCCGGTCGTCATCCTCCACGGACGGTTCGATCTGCACACGCCCTACCAAAGCGCCAGAGACTACTTCGACCGCATGGAGGCGCCCCATAAGCGCTTCGTGACCTTCGAGCGCAGCTCGCACATGCTCATGTTCGAGGAGCCGGGCCGACTGCTCCTGGCCCTGGTGGAGGAAGTCCTTCCGCTTGCGGGCGGACGGGCGCCGTTCTGATCCGGTCCCGGATCGCGCCACCCGCGCGGAACCGCGGCGTATTGCGCGGGCATTTCTGCGGTGCAGTTTGCGGGCGGAAGCCCCGTCATCTCCCCGTTTCCGAGGCAGTATCATGAAAGCAGCCCGAGTTCTTGCGCTCTCCGCGGCCGGTCTCCTCTTCGGCGCCACGACCGGCGCGACGGCCGCAGCCGCCCAGTCCGCCCTCGAGACGGCCATCTCCCATCTGGAGTACCGGGAGATCGGCCCGGCCCTCATGGGGGGACGGATCGCCGACCTCGATGTCGTCGAAGCGAAACCGCAGATCTTCTACATCGGCACCGCGAGCGGAGGGCTGTGGAAGACGGAGAACCACGGCACGTCGTGGACCCCGCTGTTCGATGATCAGCCGACGAGTTCGATCGGGGACGTGACGCTCCACCAGGCGAACCCGAACCTCGTGTGGGTGGGGACGGGCGAGCCGCAGAACCGCCAGTCCTCCCCGTGGGGGAACGGCGTCTACAAGTCGACGGACGGCGGGAACACGTGGATGCACATGGGGCTTGAGGCGACGAAGCATGTCGCCCGCATCCTCATCCATCCACGCAACCCCGACGTCGTCCATGTGGCCGCGATGGGAGATCTATGGGGTTCGAACTCCGAGCGGGGCGTCTTTCGCACGACCGATGGCGGGGAGTCGTGGGAGAAGGTGCTGTACGTCGACGACCACACCGGAGCCATCGACCTGGCCATGGATCCCGCCGACCCGAACACGATCTTCGCGGCGATGTACCAGCGGCAGCGGACGGGCTGGGGGTTCAACGGAGGAGGCCCCGGGAGCGGCCTCTACCGTACGGTGGACGGCGGCGACACCTGGACGGAACTGACGGAAGGACTGCCGGCGGGCGACAAGGGCCGCATCGGGATCGACATCTACCGACAGGACGGCAACCTCGTCTACGCGCTCGTCGAGGCGGATCCGCGGCGGCCCGGCCAGGGCTTCGGCGGCGGAGGCGGCGGTCCCCGCCAGGGCGGACTCTTCCGCTCCACGGACCGCGGCGAGACGTGGGAGAAGGTGTCGGACACCAACCCGCGGCCGATGTACTACTCCCAGGTCCGCATCGACCCGAGCAACCCCGACCGCATCTACGTGCTCGGCACGCAGCTCTCGATTTCGGATGACGGGGGACGGACGTTCCGCAACGACGGCGCCGTGCAGATCCACGTCGACCACCACCAGCTGTGGATCAACCCGGAGGACCCGGACCACCTGATCCTGGGCAGCGACGGCGGGGTCGCGGCCTCGTGGGATGGAGCCGCGCACTGGCGCATGTTCGACAACATCGCGCTCGGCCAGTTCTACACCATCGGCTACGACATGCGGACGCCCTACGCGGTGTGCGGCGGGCTGCAGGACAACGACGCGTGGTGCGGGCCCTCGAACACGCGCTCCTTTCACGGCATCCGGCACCAGGACTGGTACGAGACGGCGTACGGCGACGGCTTCTTCACGATCGTGGACCCGACGGACTCGACGATCGTCTACTCCGAGTCGCAGGGCGGGAACATGAACCGCTACGACCTGACGACGGGGGAGAAGATTCCCATGCGCCCCATCGTCGGGCCGCGGGCGGACGGCGACACGACGAAGGCCTACCGCTACAACTGGAACTCGCCGCTCCTGCTCTCGCCGCACGATCCGGCCACCGTCTACCTGGGCGCGAACTACCTGCTGCGCTCGCGGGACTACGGGATGTCGTGGGAGGAGGTCGGGGGGCTCGATCTCACGAAGCAGATCGACCGCGAGGAGTTGGAGATCATGGGCGTCGCCGGCTCCGAGCCGCAGATGTCGCTCAACGACGGGATCGCCACCTACGGGAACCTGACCTCGGTGGAGGAGTCGCCGCTCGCGCGCGGGCTGATCTACGCGGGGACGGACGACGGAAACCTGCAGGTGTCGCGCGACGACGGGGAGACGTGGGAGAACGTCGCCGACCGCATCCCGGGCCTCCCCGAGCGGACCTATGTGAGCCGGGTGGAGCCGTCGCACCACGTGGAGGGGCGCGTGTACGCCACCTTCGACGGGCACCGCAACGGCGACTACGCGCCCTACGCCTACGTAAGCGAGGACTACGGTCAGAGCTGGCGGGCGATCGCGAACGGGCTGCCGGACCTGTGGTCGGTGAACGTGATCGTCGAACACCACCGGGCGCCGAACCTCCTCTTCATCGGGAACGAGGTCGGCGTCTTCGTCTCCGTGGACCGCGGCGAAAGCTGGGTCCAGCTCAAGAACAACCTGCCCACGGTCCCGGTGGACGACCTCCTCGTGCACCCGCGCGAGAACGACCTCATCGTCGGCACGCACGGGCGCAGCGCCTGGATCCTGGCCGACGTGGCGCCTCTGGAGGCGCTTTCCGAGGGGATGCTGGCGGAGGCGGGACGTGTGTTCGGCGACCGTTCGATCATGTGGACGGAGAAGGGGGACTGGCCCTTCTACGGCGCCACGTACAGCGCGCCGAACCCGCCCCGCGGCGCCCGGATCCGCTACTACCTGCGGGATGCCCCGGCCGAGGAGATGGCCGCGGACGAAGACGAAGGGGAGGACGCGGGCGATGACGACGGCGACGGAGATGACGGGGAAGGGGACGAAGACGGCGACGGTGCGGACGATGGAGACGCGGGCGACGACGGGGACGGCGGCGCGGACTCCTTCTCATTGAAGATCAGCGACGCCTCGGGTGTACACGTACGTACGCTGGAGGCGCCCGCGGAGGTCGGCGTCAACGAAGTGATCTGGGACTGGCGCCATGACCGGCCGTACGAGCCAGAGGGCGGCGGGCCGGGCGGGGGCGGCGGCGGCTTCTTCTTCGGCGGCGCGCCGCAGGGACCGATCGTCCTTCCGGGCTGGTACACGGTGAGCATGGAAGCGGGGGGCGAGACGTTCTCCGCCACGGTCGAGGTCGTCGCGGAGCCGAGGCGACCGATGAGCCGGGCGGACCGGATGGCGCGGCAGGAGGCGCTCGTGAGCCTCCACGCCATGGCGGGCCCGATCTACGAGGCGGGGCAGGCCCTCGGAGCACTCGAGGAGCAACTGTCCGCGGCGGAGGACCTGATCGAGAGCGCGGACGAGGCTCCGGAGGGGTTGGGGGAGGAGTTGGATGCGATCGAGGAGGAGATCGAGGAGATCCGCGACGAGTTGGGGGACGCGCGCAGGAACGCGGGTGTCGCGAACGCCATCCAGGGTTCCTCGACGGTGCCGACCGCGGATCACCTGTGGCAGGTCGACGAGGTGTGGAACGTGATGCCGGAGCTGCTGGACCGGCTCAACGCGCTCATCGAGACGCGCGTGCCGGCGCTGAACGCGCAACTGTACGCGGAAGGCGTGCGGCCGTCCGCGGGCGAGCCGATTCCGCTGCCGGACCGGCCGGGCGGCTGACGGGCGGTCGACGGGCGGCCGACTCCGGGCACCGATAGATTGCGGCCATGAGATACACGACGAGACACGCGATGAAATCACCCATGACGGGGTTGCCGGCGCCGCTGCTCGCCCTCGGGCTGGCGGTGGTGGCGGCGTCCGCGTCGGGCGGGCCCGTGCCGCCGGGACTCGGAGGCGTCTTCGCGCGATCCACGCCGGTCGCGCAGTCGGCGCAGTCCGCCGCGACGGTCGTCCGGGTGCCGATCTCCGGCACGATCGAACTCGGCGTGGCCCCCTTCGTGGCTCGCGCGCTCTCGGAAGCCGCCGAATCCGGGGCGCCCGCCGTGATCATCGAACTCGACACGCCCGGCGGACGGGTCGACGCGGCGTGGAAGATCATCGACGACCTGCGCGACGCGGAGGTCCCGACCTACGCCTACGTGAACCGCCGCGCCCTCTCGGCGGGCGCGATGATCGCGCTGGCGACGGACCGGATCTACATGCGGCCGGGCTCCACCATCGGCGCGGCCACGCCGGTCACCGGCGAGGGCGAGAAGGCCCCGGAGAAGATGGTGAGCGCGATGCGCTCGGAGTTCCGGGCGCTGGCCGAGGAGCGGGGGCTCGATCCGCTGATCGCGGAGGCGATGGTCGACGAGAGCATCGAGGTCCCCGGCGTGAGCGAAGCCGGCCGCCTGCTCACCCTCACGACGGACGAGGCCACCGCGATCGGCGTCGCGGACGCCGAGGTGCGGGATCTCATCGAACTGCTGGAGGTCATGAGGCTTCCGGCCGCCCCGGTGCGGGAAGTCCAGCCGAACTGGGCGGAGGCGATCGTCCGCTTCCTGACGAACCCGGCGGTCGCGCCTCTCCTCCTGAGCCTCGGCTTTCTCGGACTCATCGTGGAGGTGCGGACGCCGAGTTTCGGCGTGGCGGGCGCGGTCGGACTCGCCTCGCTGGCCGCCTTCTTCGGCGCGCACCATCTCGTCCACCTCGCCGGCATCGAGGAGATCCTCCTCTTCGGCGCGGGCGCCGTGCTGATCGCGCTCGAAGTGCTCGTCATCCCCGGCTTCGGCATCGCCGGGATCCTGGGGACGGTCGCGGTACTCGGGGCGGCCGTCATGGGCATGGTCGGCCAGGTGCCGACCTTCGACCAGGTGTTCAACGCGGCGGGACTCGTCGCCCTGTCGATCATTCTGGTCGGCGTCGCCGGGTGGGCGCTGGTGCGGCACCTCCCCCGCAGCAACCGATTCTCCGGACTCTTCCTCCGCGACTCGACGAGCCGCGAGACCGGATACCTCTCGGTGCCTCCGCGCGAGGACCTGGTCGGCGGACTCGGCGTCACGTCGACCGACCTGCGGCCCACCGGGGTCGCGATCATCAACGATGAGCGCATCCACGTCGTGACCGAGGGTCCCTGGCTCGAGGCCGGGACCCCGATTCGCGTACTGGAAGTGGCGAGCGGGCGGGTGCTCGTGCGCCGCGCCAAGCAGTCTCCCGAATCCGAACACAGGAACGAGGCCTGATATGGAACCACTGGCGGGAACCAGCATCATCATCCTCATCGCCATCGCGCTCGGCGTGCTCATTCTGTCCTGGATCGTGCCGATCCGGCTCTGGGTCACGGCGATCGCGTCGGGGGTCCGGGTGGGCCTCGGAAGCCTGGTGGGGATGCGACTGCGGAAGATCCCTCCGCCGCGGATCGTCTATCCCCTCATCAGTTCCTACAAGGCGGGTCTCCCTCTCCACACGAACGAACTGGAGTCGCACTTCCTGGCGGGAGGCGACGTCGAGCGCGTGGTGAACGCGCTCATCTCGGCGGACAAGGCGCAGATCGAACTGCCGTTCCGGCAGGCGGCCGCCATCGACCTCGCGGGGCGGGACGTGCTCGACGCGGTGCAGGTGTCCGTCAACCCGCGGGTCATCCAGACGCCGAAGGTCGCCGCGATGGCGAAGGACGGGATCCAGCTCATCGCGACGGCGCGCGTGACGGTGCGGGCCAACATCAACCGCCTCGTCGGCGGCGCGGGGGAGGAGACGATCCTGGCGCGCGTCGGCGAAGGCATCGTGTCGACGATCGGGTCGGCGTCGTCGCACAAGGCCGTGCTCGAGAACCCGGACAACATCTCGAAGACCGTGCTCGCCAAGGGACTCGACTCCGGGACCGCGTTCGAGATTCTCTCCATCGACATCGCCGACGTCGATGTGGGGAAGAACATCGGGGCGGAACTGCAGACGGACCAGGCGGAAGCGGACAAGCGGATCGCGCAGGCGAAGGCCGAGGAGCGGCGCGCGATGGCGGTCGCGTCGGAGCAGGAGAACCGGGCGCTCGTCGAGCAGATGCAGGCCGAAGTCGTGAAGGCGGAGGCGGAAGTCCCCCTCGCGATGGCCGAGGCGTTCCGTGAGGGCAACCTCGGGATCATGGACTACATGAAGTACCGCAACATTCAGAGCGATACGCAGATGCGGAGGTCCATCGCGAAGCCGCCCGAGAGCGACAAGGACGGCTGATGCCCGATCTCGAAGGGGCGCTGCCCCTGATCCTGCTGATGATCTTCCTCTGGGTGCGCAGCATCGGTGCCGCGATGAAGAAGAACCGCCAGCGGCAGGAACAGGCGCTCGAGCAGGCGGGGGCGGCGCCGGAGTTCGAAGCCGAGCCGTCGCTGGTTCGGGCCGCCGAGCCCGCCGGAGTGGAGGCGCCGCCTCCGGCGCGGCGTCCGACGCTGCGCGAACAACTGCAGGAGATGGGCCGCCAGCTCGAGCAGCAGATGCAACAGGCCGCGGACGAGGGCCGGCCGGGCAGCATGGTGGGCCACCGGGACCCGGAGGAGGCCCCCGAGCCTCCTCCGTTCATCCGGCCGGCTCCGGCACCCGCTCCCCGCCCGGTGGCGAGCGCACCGGCGCCGGCGCCTCCGGTGCGTGAACGCCCGCGGCGGCCGCCGCCCGGGCGCCCGGCGGCGAGTGCGCTCCGTGAACCGCACGGGCCCGCCACGGCAAGCCGGCGTGCCTCCACCCGCCACGGTGGCCCGCTGGAACGTCTCGAGCGCTACCCCTCGCTCGCGCGGGCCGTGATCCTCTCCGAGATCCTGGGCCGGCCGCCGGGTCTGTCCGACGACCGGAACGTCTGACTCCGCCGGGCCGAGGCCCGTTCGGCTTACCGGCTGTGCAGGGCGAAGGCGGCTCCCTGCGGGTCGATGCCCTGCAGGATGAACTCGCCGCCGGGGACTTCCATCGGCCCGATGACGACCGATCCGCCCAGCTCCTTCACCAACTCTGCCGAGGCGTGCACGTCGGACACGAGGATGTAGAGCCCCCAGCACGGCGGCGGCATGTCGTCGCTTCGGTTCATCATGCCGCCCAGTTCCTTGCCGTCGCGCCCGTACATCTGGTAGATGCCGGCCTCGCCCATGTCCATCGCCGTCGTCTTCTCCCACCCGAACAGGTCGGCGTAGAACGACCACGCCGCCTCGATGTCGCCGGCGACCAGTTCGTGCCAGGAGAACTCTCCGAGGGCCGGCTCTCCGTCGTGCCCGGGCGTGTCGCCGGAGGGCTGGTAGGCCGTGAACACCGCGCCGCCGGGATCCCTGAGGACCGCGATCTGGCCGACTTCGGGGATCTCCATGCGGTGGATCGTGCCGCCCCCCAGCCGCTCCGCCTGCGCCACCGTCGCGTCCACGTCCGGCGTCGACAGGTAGGGCATCCAGTGGGCCGGGGCTCCCCCCGCGAGGGCGTCGGCCGGCAACTGCATCACGCCGCCGACGGGTGTGCCGTTGTTGTTCCAGGTGATGTACTCCGGGCCTTCGCCCTGCCAGGCGCCAGTCTCCCAACCGACGATCTTCCGGTAGAAGTCCTGCGCGCCTTCGAGGTCCGTGGTGAGAAGCTCGTACCAGCAGAAGCGGCCGAGCGGCGTTTCAGACATCGCGTGCCTCCTGGGGTTCAGTCATGGTCGTCGAGGAAAGGTGATTTCTTCCGGCGCGGTTCGTAGTCCCCGAAGGGCGAAGCGCGCGGAGTGCCGCGGTCGGTCCTCGTCTCCGGCGTCGCGGTGCCGAGTATGGACTGGAGTTCCTGCTCGCTGAGCTCGAACGGGTCGTCTCCGGCGTAGAGTGGGGGACATACGCGGTGCGGCGTGCCCGGGTTTCCCGGCAGCGGCTCGAACCGCCATTCGGACCGGGAGGCCACGCGTACTTCCCAGCGGTTTCCCCGGCGGTCGGAGAATTTTCGATGGCTCACGGTCGCTTCCTTTCGGATGGGGACGTCCCGTCGGATGAGGAGCGGAGAAGGATCGCGGTCCCGCCCAGACCGATGACCGCGAACGCGAACCACTGGATTGCGTAGGACAGATGTGGGCCGGCATCCGTCTCGAGCGCGCGGGCCGGACGCAGGGTGGCGCCCGGGGGAGGATCGTCCGCGCGCAGGACATGGGGCGTGGGTGCGAGGGCGGTCTGCTCCCGGATCAAGGCGAGGTCGAGCCCCGCGATCGCGAGGTGCCGCGCGCCGGCGATCTCGGCCCGGAGCGGCTGTCCGCCGCGCCCGTCCCGCGAGGACACGAAGACCCCCTGGACCGTGGCGGGGGGTAGGGCTTCCCTCCGAGGGTTGGCGGGGTCTTCCGCCGGGCCGGGAGGATCCGACCACCCGGACGCGAGGTCGGGGCGGAGGCCGTCGGGCGCCGGCAGCCAGCCGCGCAGGACCATCACGACCTGCCCGGCGTCGCCGCCGACCAGGAAGGGGGTTAGCACCTCCGCGCCGGCCCGCCCGTCCAGGGTGCGGCTCCGGAGGATGACTTCGCCCTCCCGGTCCCACCGGCCGGCGAGCCGCGCGCGGCGGCCGATGAGGCCCGCCGTGTCGGGAGGCACGTCGCCGGGGCCGAGCCACTCGAGCCGTGGGGCGACGGCGCGCTCCGCGCGCGCGCGCACCCCGGCGCTCCGTTCGCCATGCCGGTCGAGTTGCCAGAACCCGAGGCGGATGAAGAGCGCACCCAGGGCGAGGGCCACGACACACAGAAGGATTTTGCGGTTGAATGTCACTCTATGCCCCGGGTCCGATTCACCTGGCCCACGAGTCTATCCGCTCGCGGAGGCGGGCGCAGCCGCGCGAGGGTTTGCGGCCGCCTTGCCGCGCCGCCGCCGATGCGCCGATCTTCCCGCGATGATCTTCCAGAGCCCCCACCCCCCGATCGTCGTCCCGGACCAGTCGTTCTCCGATTATCTCCTGGGTTCCCTCGGGGATCGCCGGGACAAGCCCGCGTTCATCGAAGGACCGAGCGGCCGGGTGGTGACCTACGGTCAACTCCGGGATCAGGCGCGCGCCGCGGCGCGGGGCCTCGCGTCCCGCGGGCTGGGGCGGGGAGGCGTGGTCGCCATCTGCAGCCCGAACGTGCCCGAGTACGCGACGGCGTTCCTCGCGGCCGGCATGGCCGGCGGCTGCAGCACGACGCTGAACCCTCTCAGCACGGATGACGAACTCGTCTCCCAGTTGAACGATTCCGCCGCTCGCTGGTTCATCACCGTCCCTCCGCTCCTCGAGAGGGCGCACACGGTCGCGGCGCGAACGGGTATCGAAGAGATCTTCGTCTTCGGCGAGGCCGCTGGCGCCACCGCCTTCGCCGACCTCGCTGCAGACGGGATGAAGGATGGGATGCCGACGGCTGCGGAATCGGCGGGCATCCTCAATCCCGCCGAGGATCTTCTCACGCTCCCGTATTCGAGCGGCACGACGGGCGTTTCGAAGGGCGTGATGCTCACGCACCGGAACCTCGTCGCGAACATCGAGCAGTTCAGCGCCGTCGGCCTCGTGAACGCCGACGACGTAGTGCTCGCCGTCCTCCCCTTCTTTCACATCTACGGGATGGTCGTCGTCATGAGCGGCGCCCTGAAGGCGGGCGCGACCGTCGTCACCATGCCCCGCTTCGATCTCGAGGAGTTCCTCGGGGCGATTCAGCAGTACCGGGCCACGAGCCTCTATCTCGTGCCGCCCATCCTGCTCGGCCTCGCCAAGCACCCCGCGGTCGACGGCTACGACCTCTCGTCCGTGAACTGGATCATGTCCGGGGCGGCCCCGCTCGGAGAGGAGATCGCCCTCGCCTGCCAGGACCGGATCGGGTGCCGCGTGTTCCAGGGTTACGGCCTCACGGAGGCGAGTCCCGTGACGCACGTCTGTTTCGGCGAGACTGTCGATGCGGACAAGATCGGAACGATCGGGCCGACGATCCCGAGCACCGAGATGAAGATCGTCGATCTTGAATCCGGAGAAGCGCTGGGACCCGGCGGGGAAGGGGAGCTGTGGGTCCGCGGCCCCCAGGTGATGAAGGGATATCTCGGGAACCCCGAGGCTACCGCCGACACGGTCGATGCCGAGGGCTGGCTGCACACGGGTGACGTGGGGCGCGCCGACGAAGACGGGTATGTGACGATCGTCGACCGGGCCAAGGAACTTATCAAGTACAAGGGCTACCAGGTGGCCCCCGCCGAACTCGAGGACCTCCTCCTCTCCCATCCGGCCGTGGCCGATGTCGCCGTCATTCCCGTGGCGGATGAGGAGGCGGGAGAGATCCCGAAGGCCTGTGTCGTGCGGGCGGGAGACGTGACCGGCGAGGAGATCATGCGGTACGTGGCCGAGCGCGTGGCTCCGCAGAAGAAGGTCCGCGCCGTGGAATTCCTCGAGGAGATCCCGAAGTCGGCGTCGGGCAAGATTCTCCGGCGGTTCCTCGTGGAGCGCGAGCGGGCCGCGGCGTCGTGAGTGAGGCGCTGCAGGAAAAGTACGCGCCCGAGTCGATCTGTTTCGGCTGCGGCCCGGCGAATCCGGAGGGGCTCCGGCTGCGCAGCTTCCCCGCGGCGGGCGAGGGCCACGAGGTGGTGGCCGAATGGACGCCCGGGCCGAATCACCGGTCGTTCCCGGGCATCCTCAACGGAGGGATCATCGGGACGCTGCTCGACTGCCAGTGTAACTGGTGCGCCGCACACTACTTCATGCGTGCACGCGGCCTGGACCATCCGCCCGTCACGGTGACGGCCGAATACACGGTCCGGCTCCGGAAGCCGACCCCGCCGGACGCCCCGGTGCAACTTCGAGCGCGGATCGCCGAGGCCGGTGAGCGCAAGGTCGTGGTCGAAGCCGAACTGCTGTCCGGCGGCGAGTGCACGGCCACGTGCTCGGGGGTCTTCGTGGCCATCGAGGAAGCGCATCTGGCACATGGAAACCGATAAGGCGGTCGCTCGCATGCTCAGCACCCGGGGTCCCGTTGTCCATCGCCTCGCCGTCCGCCGCCCTGGGTTCCGCCCCCACATCGCGTGGGGTCTCGTGTTGGCGGCCGTCGCGTCGGGGGCACGGCTCTCCGCCCAGGCCGTGGACGCCGCCGGGTCGGCGCCGTTCGAGGTATGGGAGGCTTCGATCCCCGAGCTTCAGGCGGCGCTCGAGTCGGGCCGGGTGAGCTCGACCGAGCTGGTGGACGCCTACCTGGCCCGGATCGCGGCGTACGACCGGGCGGGGCCGACGCTCAACGCGATCATCCGTCTCCATCCCACGGCGAGGGAGCAGGCGCGGCGGCTCGACGCGGAGCGCGCGTCGGGGCGGGTGCGGGGGCCGCTGCACGGGATCCCCATCCTTCTCAAGGACAACTACGACACCTTCGACATGCCCACGGCCGGGTCGACGGTCGCGCTCGCGGGGTGGACGCCGCCGGACGACGCCTTCCAGGTGCGGAAGCTGCGCGAGGCGGGGGCGATCATCCTCGCCAAGACGAACATGCACGAGCTGGCGGCGGGGATCACGAGCATCAGCTCGCTCGGCGGGCAGACGCGGAACCCGTACGATCCGGCGCGGAACCCCGGCGGCTCCTCCGGCGGGACGGGCGCCGCGGTGGCGGCGAGCTTCGGCGCCGTGGGGTGGGGGTCGGACACGTGCGGCTCGATTCGCATCCCGTCGTCGGTCCACAACCTCGTCGGGCTGCGGCCGACGAAGGGGTTGTCGAGCATCGACGGGCTCATCCCGCTCTCGCACACGCAGGATACGGGCGGGCCGCTGGCGCGCTCCGTCGTGGATCTCGCGATCGCCCTCGACGCGACGGTGGGCGCGGATGCGGCGGATCCGGCCACGGAGGCCATGCGCGGCCGGGAGCCCGTCGGCTTCCGCGCGGCGCTCGACGCGGGGGCGCTGGCGGGGACGCGCATCGGGGCTCTGACGGAGTGGCTGTCGGATTCGGGCGCGGAAGCTCCGGTCACGGCGGCGGTTCGGGCCGCCCTCGACGCGATGGCTGCGGCGGGGGCGGAGATCGTCGACATCGAGATCCCCGAGCAGGACTCGCTGCTCGCGAACACGGGCGTGATCGGGCACGAATTCGCCGTGGATCTCGCCGAGTACCTGGCCGCGGCCGGCGGTGGGCCGGTGGCGTCGCTCGGGGAAATCGTGGAACTGGGACTGCACCACGAGCAGCTCGACGGCACATTCCGGCGGCGCAGCGAGGCGGGCCCGCGCGACGAGGCGGCCTACGCCGAGGCGCTGGAACGGCAGGCCGCGCTGCGGGAAGCGATCGTGGCGTTCATGGACGCGGAGCGGCTCGACGCGATCGCCTACCCGACGCTGCGGCGCGATCCCGCGCGGATCGGCTCACCGCCGGTCGGAGGGACGTGCCAGTTGGCCGCGCACAGCGGGCTCCCGGCGATCAGCGCGCCCGCGGGTTTCACGCGGACCGGGATGCCGACCGGCGTCGAGCTGATCGGCCGCCCGTTCGACGATGCGCGCCTGGTCTCGTTCGCGTACGCGCTCGAACGGGCGATCGAGCCGCGCCGCGCGCCACCCCGCACGCCCCCGCTCGTGGACGGCCGCGCGCCGGAACCGATCCGCTTCAGCGTCGTCGGCGACGGCGGGTGGGCCGGGCGGCCCGCCGCCCCTCGGCTCCACGGCAGTTTCAGCCTCGACCTGCCGCGCGGCACGCTGCGCTACCTCATCTCCACGTCCGGCCTCGGGCCGGCGGACGCCCACGCGATCGTGCTCCAGCGCCGGGGCAGCGGAACGCGGCCGAACGCGGTCGTGCGTCGTCTCTCCGGCCCGGGCCACGCATCGGCCGAGGGCACGCTGACGCTGAGCGCCGCCGACCTCGACGACCTCCTCGCGGGGCGGATCGAACTCGCGCTCTACACCGCCGACCGCCCGCGCGGCGCCGTCCGGCTCGTGCTCGCCCCGGAGGGCTGAGGGGCAGATTGCTAGGAGATGGACCCCCCGCCGTAGGCCCCCAGGAGTAGAGCTTCCTCCCTGAAGCGTTGCGGGCGGTAGGGGGCGAGGTCGATGTCGGGCGCCTCGCCCAGCAGGGATTGCGCCACGCAGCGCCCGACCGCCGGGGCCAGCTTGAACCCGTGCCCGGAGAAGCCGTAGGCGAGGTACAGGCCGGGCAGGCCGGGTGCGGGACCCAGCACCGGGTTCCAGTCCGGCGTGATGTCGTAGGGTCCCATCCACGAATCCGTGAGGCGCGCCCCCTCGAAGGCCGGCATGCGGGCGGCGATCTGTGCCCGCTGCAGGGAGACGAGATCGCGCGGAGCCACCGCGTTCATGCGGTCGGGATCCTCCAGCGGGTCTCCGAAGTCTCCCGTCCCCACGAGCACGACGCCGCGCGCAGCGGGTCGAAAATACATCTTGTTGTCGACCGTAAGGTCTTTGACAATGGGAAGTTCAGGACCATACGGCGATGCGCCACCGAACGTCAGCACGACATGTCGCGTCACCTGCAGCCGAAGGGCTTCGACGGCGGCGTCCGACAAGCCGGAGTGGGCGTAGAGACCTCGAGTCCAGGGCCCCACCGCACTCACGACACACCGGGCCTCCACCGTTCCGCCGGGCGTCGTCACGCCGGTCACGCGACTCGCGGAGGTCCCGCCGTCCGGCGCGAGGCGCAGCCGCTCCACGGGCGCGTGCTCGAACACCGCGACCCCGCGCCGCCGCGCGGCCGTCACGTACCCGAGGGTTGTCGTGACCGGGTCCGCGTAGCCGGATGCGGGTTCCCAGCCGATCGCGGCCACGTCCCCCAGGTCGAGCCAGGGGTGCAGTTCGCGCGCCTCGGCAGGGTCGATCGGCGACGTGTCCGCGCCCAGCCCCCGCTGCCGGGCGAGATTGTCCGCCAGCCGGTCGGCGAACGCTCCGGGCCCCGCGAGGATGAGGTAGCCCGAGTTCACGAAGCCGCTCGCCACGTCGTCCTCGCCGAGCGCCTCCCGGAAACCGCGGAACACGTCGAGACTACGGAGCGTGAGCGCGGTATTGCTCGCCACCGAGTAGTGGCTGCGGATGATCGCGCACGACCGGCGGGTGCCCCCGCTGCAGACCTTCCCCCGGTCGAAGAGGGCGACCGAGGCGTCCGACAGCTCCGCCAGGTGGAAGGCGATGGAGGCGCCGATGACGCCCCCGCCCGCAATCGCGAAGTCGTAGCCGCGCCGCACCGGTTCGCTTTCCTCTCAGCGGGACGTTACGCCCGGAAGCTCCTCCGGTCTGTCGTCCTCATCCATGTCGTCGGCGGCCATCGCCCACAGCTCCCAGTGGTAGCCGGGTCCCTGGAGCTGGCCGTGGCTCCCCACGCCCCCCTTGCCCCCCGCGTCGACGAGGTTCCAGACCAACTCCCCGTGCCGCACGAACACGTGCTGGTCTTCCTGGAACCACTGCGCCCGGCGCAGCGTGCGCGAGTCCACCTCATCGTGCGGGACGGGATAGGCGAGCCGGCGCTCGTCGCCGCTCTCCAGGTCCCGGATCACGAGCCCGGTGTGGGCTTCGTTCCCCGGTTCTTCGGCCCCGTTCGAGACCTCCTGCGAGACGGCCCCGCCCGCGGTGGCAAGCATGAGCCCGAGACAGAGCGGCAGGGAGTAGACCCCGCCTGCGGCGTGTAGCAGGATAGGACGCTCGTTCATCAGTCGGCCTCCTCGTGGCGTCGTGGTGGCTGGCCGTACCGAAACCGAAACGGACGATTCTGTGTCGATGCATACATTGCATACGGCGAAGCACGAAAGACCCCGCGTCCGCCGCCGGACCCCCGCCATGGTTCCGACGGTCTGCGTCTGGGCCGGATTCTCGCTCGCGACCGGCGCCGTGGCTGCTCAGCAGGTCATCGAGTTGCCGCTCGAGGACCGGATCCTGGAAGCCGACTTCAGCGAGGTCTACCGCGTCGGAAACGGAGACAGGGAGTGGGAGCTTTTTTCTTACGTTTCCGCGGTGAGCTTTGACGCGCGCGGCAACCTGCACATCTCGGATCTGGTCGGTGACGAGCTTCGCGTCGTGATCGTCGACCCCTCCGGAAGCCTCGTCGCGGCGTTCGGGCGCAGGGGTGACGGCCCGGGCGAGTTCCGCGAGGCGAACCAGGCCTTCGCTCTCGCCGACGGACGTACGGTCGTCCCGGACAAGGGCCATCTTGCCTACCACGTCTTCGACTCGGAGGGGGCATTCGAACGCATGGTGCGCTTCCCCGGCGTGGGCCCGCGCCACGATCTGCCGGCCGGGATGACGCCATCGGCGAACCCCCGAATCCGCAGGGCGGACCGGGACGGAACCTTTCTCTCGCGCGTCATTTCCGTGTGGGACGTGCGGCGGCAAACGAATACGACGGCCGGCCGGATCTCCATCAAGCCCGGACCCCGGGAGGTGGCCCGAGTGGAGTTTGAGGGAGAGGAGGCCCGCGAGGTGCCCCTCTTTCGGGCCCCCGGCAGTCCGGACGACCGAGTGAAGTTCCATTTCGCCCCTCTTCCGAACGGGTGCGTGGCGTTCTCGGATTCCACCGCATATGCGGTTCGGATCGTCGCGCCCGCCGGCAACGTCGACCGGATTCTCACCCGCCCGTTCCCGGTACGACCCTGGGACGAGCGCAATCGGAGGGCCTTCGCCAACTCCCTGCGGACTCGCCTGGAGCGGGAGTCCGCCGAGAGCCGGCACAGGGCCGAGATGCTTGGATTGTTCGGGGGAGTCGAAGCGCTGGAAGCACGGCTGGACGACCTCGACCTTCCCGGCGAAGTCGAGATCATCGATGCCCTCGATACGGATTGGGAAGGCAGGATATGGGTGCTCCGTACACCGGCAGACGGGTTTCCCGACCTGGATATCGTTGGGGCCTTTCAGTCCGCCGTTGGGGGGCGACCGAATACGCTGCCGCCGACGCGCCCCGGTCCGGTCGATCTGATCACCGCCGAGGGGCGGTATATCGGGACCCTTGCGGAAGCTCGGATGCCGGCTGCCTTCGGGCCGGGGGGGCTCGTCGCCTACGTGGAACTGGACGCCTTTGACGTGCCGACCGTCGTCGTGAAACGGGTGTCGGGGGCCATCCAGGAGTAACGGCGCGGGTCGGGATTCCCGCCGCGTTCCCGCGGGAACGTCGGTGGCCTTCCGCCCCACCGGTTTGCGCGGCGTGCCGCTGCCATGCACTCTGCCGTCCCATGAATCATGTCTCCCTGCTTGCCATTGCGGGCAGTTGCCGCCGACGATCGTTCAACCGGGCGCTTCTGCGGGCCGCCATCGCGCGGGCGCCGGAAGGCGTCGAGATCAGGGACTTCGACCCGTCGCGGTTGCCGTTCTATGACGGAGACGTGGAGGCCGCGGGCGATCCGGCCGAGGTCGCGGACTTCAAGGCCGCCGTTCACGCGGCGGACCTGGTGCTGCTCGTGACGCCGGAGTACAACGGAGGCCTGCCGGCCGTGCTCAAGAACGCCGTGGACTGGGGGTCGCGACCCCCGCGTCCGCAGGCGTGGGACGGGAAGCCGGTCGCGATCATGGGGGCGACGCCCGGCCGCCTGGGTACGGCGCTGGCCCAGCGCTCCCTGCGCGAGTCGCTCGCGGGGCTGAACGCCCACGTAATGCCGCAGCCGCGGGTTCTGCTCTCGGGGGCGGGCGCCGTGTTCGACGACGATCTCGAACTGGCGGACGAGACAACCGGGAAGCACCTCGACAGATTCATGTCCGCCGCCGCAGAATGGGCACTTAGGTTCCGATAGATCTCTCAGGAAGACGGGAGCGAGGGTTCGTGTCCGACGCCGACGGTGCGTGCGTCATCTTCGAGAAGCTGGCGGAAGACGTTCGTGTTCCGACGCGAGCGACGGAGCAGTCGGCCGGTTACGACATCCGGGCGCATCTCACCTGCGGGCCGGTCCGGGTCCATCGGGGGGCCGACCGCGAGACCATCTCCGTGACCGCCACCTCCACCGGGAACGGCGCCCCTTCGATCGCCCTCGAACCCGGCGACCGGGCGCTCGTGCCCACGGGCTTCCGCGCCCGGCTGCCCGACGGCTACGAGGCGCAGATCCGCATGCGGTCGTCGCTCGCGTGGAAGCGCGGGCTCACGGTGCCCAACGCGCCCGGTACCGTGGACGCGGACTATCCGGACGAGTGGTTCGTCCTCGTCCTCAACTCGGCGCCGCACCCCATTCGGATCGAACACGGCGAACGGATCGCCCAGGTCGTCCTCCACAGGTACCGGGTGGCGCGCTGGGAGGAGGGGCCGGTCTCGATCTCGACGGACCGCGCCGGCGGGCTCGGCAGCACCGGCAAACGATAAGGAGAAGGAGAAGACGCGATGCCCGAACTGCAGGAATGGCTCCTCGCCATCCCCGTCCTGATCACGCTGCTCGTCATCTTCCTCGTCGAAGTCACCGGCTCGTCCCGGCGCTGAAGCGCCCGGCGCCGGCGAGGAAACGACCGCCGCGCTAGCGGAACGGCTCGGGGCGGGGACGCTCGAACGGTTCCGTTTCCTCCATGCGGTCGACCTCGATCGTGTCCGCGTGCGGGCAGGCGACCGAACGCGACGCGGCCCCCTCGACGATGAGGAAATCCCCGGCCTCGGCGTCTCCCAGGTCTCCGGCCAGCGTGTAGAAGTACCCGTCCCGATCCTCGAACGTCACGCAGCCGTTCTCCTGCCCGGCGATCGAGCCGGTGCGCTGAATCCGACCGGCCTCATCCGTCACATGGAACGGGTCGGAGAGCCCCGTGGGGGCGAAGTTCCCGTTGAAGATGATGAAGACGACCGCCCGGTCCCACGTCGCCGTCTCCGGCACATGCACGGTGGCTCCGATCTCGCCGAACTCGCCCTGAGCGCCGGTCCCCAGTTCCTCGAAACCGGTGCCGATGGCTCCCAGGCCGACGACGACCCTCGCCTGGAGCGGGATGTTCTCGGTGTAGAGGTTCACCTCGGTGCCCGGCGGTCCGATGTGCGGCTCCATCGTCTGGATCTGGCGCAGCGAGTCGGGCGTGGCTGGGTTCGGATGCGCCTGCGCGAACGCCGCGGCGGGAGCGTAGAGCAGGATCGACAGCGTGCCGAGACCCGAAAAGGTGCGGACGGCGGCGCGTCGCTTCAGGAATCGATTCATGATGGCCTCCGGGCGAAATCCTCCTGTCCATGCTGGGTCCGGCGCCACCTTACCCGCAAGCGGACGCTCTTCTGCCACGGGTGCGGGCAAGGCGTTAGCTTTCCGATGCGGCGCGCGCCGGGGTGGCGGAATTGGCAGACGCATCGGACTTAAAATCCGAAGGGGTCCATCCCCGTGTGGGTTCGAGCCCCACCCCCGGCATCTTTCAGACCGGAGTGCGAGGGCCGACCGCGCTCACGCACCCCGATGCGTGGTCGGCCAGCCGGGTCGCGCGGCCAGCCGGGTCGCCGCCGGCCAGCCCGATCGCGGACCGGCCGGCGTCGTGTCCCGAAAATCAGAACGGGCTGAAATCCCAGCGCATCCGGGCGAGTATCACCCGCCCGATCGCCGGCGCCCCCGCCATGCTCTGGTACGCCTGGTCGAACACGTTCGAGACGTCGACCTGGAACCAGAGGTCCTCGTACCCCGGAACGCGGACGCCGAAATTCGCGTCCAGCGTGGTGACGGCCTCGAGGTCGCCCACCCACGGTCCGGAGTTGAACGGATAGCCGTTCTGGGCCCGGAACCGGAGGCCGCCGTTGAGGCCGGCGTCGTCGTTCCGGTACGTGAGCGACGCGGTTCCGCGGACGGTCGGCGAGTTCAGCGACACCTCGCTCAGGAGTTCGCCCGCGGTCTCGAAGGTGTTCCGGTTGATGAACGACAGCGATGTGGCCATCTCGAAACGGTCGCTCAGGGCGAAGCCGGCCCCCAGTTCCCCTCCGAAGACGTCGAACCCGCCGGCATCCTGGTATCCGGCCACCATCGCCGCGGCGGTGCCGCCGGCGCTCGTCGGTGTCACGGCGCCCAGCGGAATCTGCCCCGCCTGGTCCGCGATGAACTGCGCCGTCGCCAGCGCCTCCGCCTCGGTTGCGAACGCCACGCCGACGAGCTGCCGGAACACGTTGGAGAGATATGCCCCGAGCTGCGGTCCGTTGAGGAAAACGTGCGGGGAGAGCAACCGGAGGGGCGCGATGTAGCTGTCGTAGCGGGTGAACCAGGCGTTGGCTCCGACGGACACGTTGTCTCCGAACACTCCCTTGTACCCGAACTCGAACGTGTTGCTGACCGTCGGCCCCAGCGCCTCGATATCCTGGAGGTTCGCGAGGTCGACGGCTTCGCAGAATGGGGGCGCCACGCAGCCCGGCGGCGGCGCGCCACCGCCCGCGACCTCCGTATCGAGCAGCAGCGCCAAGACGCCCACCTGGTCCGCCGAGGGGACGGGAATCAAGGGTACCAGCGGGGCGGCCTGCGGAAGGAGGGCGGCGATCAGCTCCGTGGCCGTGGCCCACAACTGCGCCGTGGTCGTCGGCAGGAACTCGCGAGGGCTCCCGCCGCGCAGCACGTTGAACGGCGACATATGCATCGGGATCCCGTTCTGCCGCATGTACATGTGTCCGTTGCCCGCGGATCCCGTGGCCCGCAGGTCGTAGAAGAACGGCGTGCCGGGGACCGGGATCGTCCCGCCCGAGATGTCCAGGAACTGGTTTGTAGACGTCGGAGTCGAGAACGCCCGGTTCAGGGTCAGCCGGAACGAGTTCGAAGCGTCCGGCTTGAAGACCAGCGCCGCGCGGGGCGAGAAGACGGGATCCGCGAGGTTGCTGCTGTAGTCGTACCTGAAGGCGCCCGTGAAGTCGAACTTCGGACTCAGCGCCCACTCCCACTGGAGGTAGCCGCCGACCTCGGTCGTCTCGTCGTCGTTCTCGAACTGACCGTTGATCGTCCCCTTGCTGTCCGGGTTCGTCCCGAGGTAGTCGACCCCGTAGATGAGCCGGTGCGCCGAGCCGATCCGCGATTGGTACTGGAGTTGCCCCACGAGCAGGGAAGAGTTGTCGAAGAGCGGACGGCCCTGGCGAAGGAGGTAGGTCTCGTCGTTCGTGTTGTAGTTGTAGAACAACTGCGCGAACAGATCCTGGTGCCGGAGACGGGCCTGTCCGTACGTGACGCTCCAGTTGGTGACGTTGGACGCGCCCAGCCCGGTGAGTTCCGTCGCCTCGGCGGCGGTGTTGCGCCCCGCGGCGAGGACGAGCGACGTCCCCGGCGACGGTTCGAAGTCCATCCGAGCGTCCACGCCCCAGTTCCGGTGCCCGTCATCGCGCCCCATCGCCGCATTCCGGGCGGACTGGGCCAGCACCTCCCGATCCGCCGGGTTCGTCAGATCGAGTCCCGGCGCGAACACCTGGCAGGCCGGGGAGGTCGGATCGAAGCCGGCTCCGATGCAGGCCTGTCCCGCGCCCTGCGCCTGGGCCTCGACCAAGTCGTTGAAGGCGTATTCGGTCGCGTCGAAGTACTGCCCCGAGATCTTGAACCCGAACTTGTCGCTCGGGGCCACCGCGATGCGCCCGTCGAACTGGAACAGCCCGGCGTCCTCGCCCTGGATCGGGCCGCTGCCGATCCCCGGCGTGTTGCCCTGCTGCCGGAGGCCGCCGCCCACCGAGAAGCTGGCGCCCGGCGAGCGAATGGGAGACTTCGTGATGTAGTGGACGACGCCGCCCGCCGCGTTCGGCCCGTAGAGCGCCGATCCCGGGCCCAGCACGGTCTCGACCTGCTCCGTGTCGAGGTCCGACGTCGGGTTCAGGTAGAAGATGTTCACCCGCAGCGACGGCACGCGCGCGATCCGGTTGTCCGTCATGAACAGAGTGCGGCCGGAGAAGATGTTGTTGAAGCCGCGCAATACGGCGGTGCGGCCGCGGATTCCCGTGCGCGCCACGTCCACGCCGGGCTGGTGCTCGACGTGCTCGATGGGAGAGGTCACCTGGCGTTCTTCGAGGTCCCGCGTCGAGACGACCTCCACCGCGGCCGGCGCCTCCAGCGCCTTCTCGTACGTGCGGGAGGCGGTGACCGTAAGCGGATTGAGTTCGAATGACTGCTGCGTCATGGTCGTCGATACCGACGTCGACTGGCCGGCGGCGACGGCCTGCGACTCCATGACGACGGTCACCCAGCCCGGCGCGGTGAACCGGACCGAATACGAGCCCGCCGACACACCGTCGATGGCGTAGGTGCCGCCCGGGCCCGTCGTGGCCTGCGCCGCCACCGTGCCCTGCGCGTCCAGGATCTCGATCAGCACGGCCGCCAGGGGCGCGCCCCTGGCGTCATCCGTGACCGATCCTGCGATTCGACCCTGCGCCCACGCGGCGCCGGGGAGAGCCCCGAACGCGATGACCGCTGCCAGAAGCAAGGTGCCCCGCCCAGCATTACGACCGAAACGAACTCCGAATCCCGTCATCGCGAACGCCTCCCGCCTTTCGGTTGAAACTGCCCGGCAGTTGTCGTCTACAAGCTAAGCGGAACCCCGGATTCTGTCAGCGCACGCGGCCGAAACGGACGTCGCGCGTGCGGACGTTGGAGAGGTAGAAGCCGATCACCTCTCCGTTGCGGTCCCGCTCGAAAGCGAACGACAGGCCGCCGCCCGAGAATCGATCCTCTTCCCCGGGTTCGAGTTCCGCCCGGTCGAGCCGGCGCTGGTGCAGGACGAGCGTGCCATCCTCCACGGCCAGGGTGTAGAAGGTCTCCAGTTCGTCGCTGAAGAAGCGGCCGGCGAAATCGGCGAGGTCGTCCGCCGTCGGTTCCCATCCCGCGGCCTCGTCATCCAGGAGACGTGTGGCGTGGTTGTCCCCGTTCTGGTGCAGCGTGAGCCCCTCGACGTCGCCCTCCGGATCCCGCAGGAAGGTGACGGAAGCCTCGACGGCGAGCAGGCGGAAGGTCGAGTCGGAGGTGGGGACGATCTCGAGCCGCTGCTGGCCGGTCGCCTGCGCGTAGAAGGTGTCGTCCTCGCGCGTGAACGTGAGGATGAAGTCCGGCGCCGCGTCCAGCGAATAGCGGCCGGCGAACTCGTCGAACGCTTCGGGGTCGTAGTCGGCGGAATCGAACTCGCCCGCATCCGCCGCATCATCCTCTTCTTCCTCCTCCATCGCGTCCTTGAAGAACGCCGCGGCCAGCTCGTACGCGACGCCGCTGTCGAACTGCGCGTGGTTGCTCTGGGTCGTGAGGCCGGCGTTGATCTCCGGGAAGTAAACGAACATCGAGCGGTGCGCGACATCCGCGCCCCCGTGGCTCACCCGCTTCAGTCCGCCCTGCTCGCCGACCGAGAGACCGTACCCGTACCCCGTCTCCTCTCCGTCGTTGAGGACGAACGACGTCGTCATCTCGTCGATGCTCTCCCGCGTGCCGACCCGCGGGTTCGCGTAGTTCTCGGCCCACGTCTGGAGGTCCGGGACCGTGCTGTAGATCGACCCGGCGCCGACCGCGCCGCCGAGGTCTCCGATCTGACGGTATCCGTCCGGTCCCGGCGTGTAGCCCTCGGACATGTTCGGGACAATGTGTCGGGTGGAGGGCCGCACCATGGTCCCGGTCATGCCCAGCGGGCCGAACACGTTCTCCCGCATGAAGACGTGGAAGTCCTGGCCGGAGGTCCGCTCGACGATGACGGCCGCGAGGCCGAACGCCGTGTTGTTGTAGTTCCACTCACCACCGGGCTCGTTCTGGAGGGCGGGCTGCCGCTGCACGATGTCGATGAGTTCGGAGCGGTCGATCCAGTCGCCGTGGTCGAGACGGCGTCCCGTCATCCGCAGCAGGTTCAGGAATTCGCGCAGTCCCGACGTGTGGGTGATCAGGTGCTTCACCCGGATTGTCTGCTTGAACTCCGGGAGTTCGGGGATGTGCTTCCGGATGTCGTCGTCGAGGGAGAGGAGCCCGCGCTCCGCCTGCAGCATGATCGCGAAGGCGGTGAACTGCTTCGAGGTCGAGCCGATGTTCGTCCGGGTTTCCTCCTCGAAGGGGAGGTCGTAGGCGAGGTTCGCCATCCCGTAGGCCTTCGAGAAGAGCGTGCGGCCGTCGCGCCACACGCGCACCGCGCCTCCCGGAGAATGCGGCCCGTCGAAGCGGGACATGATCTGCTCGGCGAGTGCCTCCGGATCCGTCGCGACGGGTTCGTGCCGCAGCAGCGTGATCTCGTAGCGCCCGCCGGCCTTCGGGTCGTCTCCCGCAACGATCAGTTCCAGCGTGTGGACGCCCGCGCCGGATGTCCGCCCGCCGAAGCGCTCGACGCCGCGCCCAAGTCCGCCGAAACGGCCGACCTGCGTTCCGTCGGGATCCAGGACGCGCGCCGTCACATCGACGGAGATCTGATCCACCTCGCCGAGGACGAAGTCGTTCTCGTTTGCCTCGATCGTATAGCGCGCCGTGTCGCCCGCGGCGAGCGTGCCCGACAGCGTCCGGCCGATCTCAAGCGTCGTGCTTTGGGCCGCGACCCCGGCGGCCGCGAAAAGGGCGAGAAGTCCGGCGCAGAGCGCGGAAGCGGCGGTGCCAGTCGGGCGACGGGGACGGCGAACGAAACGCGTGTTCATTGGGTAACTCCGGGGCAGGTTCGAAGCGGGTAACGACGCTCGCGCGAGAGACGGTAAGGAAGCCCGACGCGGGCGGGCAACCGCACGACCAAGGTCGATCCGGTGTCGACGCGGAGTCGATACGGCCGGCCGCCGGTACCGGTTTCGACGTCTCCCGACGTACAATCAGGCGCCGTTCGCGGCTCGATTCGAGACCACCTCAGATTGCGAAGGCTCCAATGAAGGCAAGTTCGAAGGCACGCTCCCTCCGCCTCACGACGTTCACCGCCATGCTCCTCGCGGCCTCGTTCCGGCCCGCCTGGGCACAGGACGCCGCCGGCACGCTCATGCTCGCGCAGCCTGCGGTGAGCGCGGACCGGATCGCGTTCGCGTACGCCGGCGACCTGTGGACCGCGGACATCGACGGGAGTTCGCCGCGCAGGCTGACCTCGCACGTCGGCGTCGAGTTCAACCCGCGCTTCTCGCCGGACGGCGAATGGATCGCGTTCAGCGGCGAGTACGACGGCAACACCGATGTCTTTCTCGTGCCCGCGGAGGGCGGTGTGCCCGCCCGGCTCACGTGGCACCCCGGAGCCGATGTCGTCCAGAGCTTCACGCCCGACGGGTCGGCGGTGCTCTTTTCGTCGGGACGGAACGCCTACACGGGCCGCCACGCGCAGTTGTTCACGGTCGCGACGAGCGGCGGACACCCTGAGCAGTTGCCCATTCCGCACGCGTTCAAGGCGACCTATTCGCCGGACGGCGCGAAGATCGCCTACACGCCGCTGTACGAAGCCTTCACGCAGTGGAAGAATTACCGGGGCGGGACGACGACGCGGATCTGGATCTACGACGTGGCGGACCATTCCGTCGTGCAGATTCCGCAGCCGGAGGGCCGCTCGAACGACACGGATCCCATGTGGATCGGGGACCGCGTCTACTTCCGCTCGGACCGCGACGGGGAGTTCAACGTCCACGCCTACGACACGGGGACCGGGCACGTCTCGCGGATCACCGCGCACGAGGACTTCCCGGTGCTGAACGCGTCGGCCGGCGCCGGCCGCATCGCCTACGAGCAGGCCGGGCGGCTGCACCTGCTCGATCCCGGCCCGGGCGCGAGCCACCTGGTGCCGGTGCGGATCGCGACGGACCTCCTGGAAGTGCGGCCCCGCTACGCCGGCGGTGAGAACTTCGTCCGCGGCGCGAGCCTCTCGCCCTCCGGCACCCGCGCCGTCTTCGAGTTCCGGGGCGAGATCGTCACCTTGCCGCGCGACAAGGGGGACGACCGCAACCTCACGCAGTCGACCGCCGCCCACGAGCGGAGCCCCGCCTGGTCGCCGGACGGAGAGTCGATCGCCTGGTTCTCCGACGCCTCGGGCGAGTACCGGCTGTACGTGGCTCCGCAGTCGGGTGCGGGAGAGGCGCGCCGCTACGCCCTGGATGGCGCCGGGTTCTACGCGGACCCGGTGTGGTCGCCCGACGGCACGAAGATCAGCTACACGGACAACTCGCGGGCCGTGTACTGGATCGATCTCGCCTCCGGGGACACGCACCGCGTGGACGCCGACGTGATGTACGGCCCGCTGCCCCCGCCCTCGCACGCCTGGTCGCCGGATTCGCGCTGGCTCGTCTACACGCGCAACAACGAGACCAACATCCGCACCGCCTACGTGCACCTATTGGAAACGGGCGAGACGACGGCGGTCACGGACGGCCTCAGCGACGTGTCCGAGGCCGTCTTCGACGCCGGCGGCAAGTACCTCTATCTCACGTCATCCACCGACGCGGGCCCCGTCGTGCAGTGGTTCGCCCAGTCGAACAACGACTTCGAGAGTACGAACGCGATTTATCTCGTGGTGCTCGAGAAGGGCACGCCGTCCCCGCTGGCGAGGGAGAGCGACGAGGAGGCGGGGGATGAGGCGGAACCGGCGGCGGAGGGGGCCGACGAAGGGGAGGAGGTGACGGTCCGCATCGACTTCGACGGGCTCGACCAGCGGATCCTCGCCCTGCCATTGCCCGAAGCCGGCTACGCGAACCTGCAGCCCGGCGACCCGGGCCAGCTCTTCTACGTCCGAAGCGAGACGGCCAGCGGGTTCGGAAGCCCCGGTGCGGGCCCCAGCCTCCACCGCTTCTCCCTCGCCGACCGCGAGGCGGCGACGGTGGTCGGCGGCACGCGCTTCTACGATCTTTCCGCGGACCGCAGGAGCGTGCTGTACGCGACGTCCGGCGGCTGGTTCATCGGCAACGCCGGCGGGACGGACATCGGATCCGGCGCGGACCGGCTCCGCGTCGCCGACGTCCAGGTGCGGATCGACCCGCGGGCGGAGTGGCGTCAGATCTACGATGAGGCCTGGAGGATCAACCGCGATTACTTCTACGACCCCAACATGCACGGCGCGGACTGGCCCGCCATGAAGAAAAAGTACGCCGTGTTCCTGCCCCACCTCACCTCGCGGGCGGACCTGAACCGGCTCATGACGTGGCTCCATTCCGAGATTGCCGTGGGGCACCACCGCGGCGGTGGCGGCGATTTCCTGCACGAAACGGATGACGTGCCGGGTGGCCTCCTCGGAGCGGATTTCGTCGTCGACCAGGGGCGGTACCGGTTCGAAAAGGTGTACGGGGGCCTCAACTGGAACCCGGGACTCCGCTCCCCGCTCACGGAGCCGGGGGTCGAGGTCGAGGCGGGCGAATACCTGCTGGCGGTCGAAGGGGTTGCGCTCTCGGCGCCGGAAAACCTCTACAGCCGGTTCGAGAACACGGCCGGCCGGATCGTCTCCATCACCGTCGGCCCGTCGCCGGACGGGACGGGGTCGCGCACCGTCGACGTCGTGCCGGTGGCGAACGAGGGCGCGCTGCGGAACCGGGACTGGGTGGAGGGCAACCTCGCGCGGGTCGACGAAGCCACCGACGGGCGCGTCGCATACGTGTACGTCCCCAACACGGCCGGCGCGGGACACGAGTACTTCAAGCGCTACTTCTTCCCGCAGACGAACCGGGAGGCCGTGATCATCGACGAGCGGCACAACGGTGGCGGCCAGATCGCGGACTACTACATCAACATCCTCCGGCGGCCGTACATGTCGCACTGGGCGATGCGGTACGGGGCCGACCTCGTCACGCCGCAGGGCGCCATCCCGGGCCCGAAGGTGATGCTCATCGACGAGACGGCCGGTTCCGGCGGCGACATGCTGCCGTGGATGTTCCGCAAGCTCGATATGGGCACGCTCATCGGCCGTCGCACCTGGGGCGGGCTGGTCGGCGTCCTGGGCTTCCCGGTCCTGATGGACGGCGGGTCGATCACGGCGCCGAACCTCGCGATCTGGACCGAGGACGGGTTCATCGTCGAGAACGTGGGCGTGCCGCCGGATATCGAGGTCGAGCAGTGGCCGGCCGAGGTGATCGCGGGCGTCGACCCGCAACTGGAGAAGGCGATCGAGGTCGTGCTGGAGCAACTCGAGGCGTCACCCGTGGCGACCCCCGAGCGTCCGCCCTTCCCGATCCGCGTGCGGCGACCTTAGCAGGCCTGCTGGCCCGAAGGCGTCGGGTCGGGCTCCTCGGACTGGAGCCCGCGCCCGACGCTCGCCAGCATCAGCGGCAGCTGGTGGGATCGACGGCGATCGTGACCGCCTCGGCGGTGAGGGAATTCCGGTTCATCCGGACGTTGATCATGGCGTTCGCCCCGAGCCGCGCGGCATCGCCGACGAGCTTTTCGAGAGCTTCGCGAAAGTCCGAACTTCCGGCTATTTCGTCGATCCGGTCCGCATCGTCCGCCGACAGGCCGCCGCCCGTCATCGTCGCCTGCACCTGACCGTACTCCGACTCCTTCGGACAGCGGTCGATCCCCTCCCACCCCGGGTCGCACCGGAGGAGACGCGTATTCTGGAGGTTGATCTGATTGTCCGTGGTGCCGCCGAAGCAGGCCCAGATGCGGTCGTCGTCCCCGCCCCCGCCCCCGCTACCGACGGCGGAGAGCGAAAACGTGAGGTCCATGCGGGTGATCTGCTCGGTGAGATTGGCCGTCGCCGGGGCCCCTCCGGTGCCCATGAACACCGGCTGCACCGAGATCTCGACGCCGAGCGGCACGTAGCACAGCGTGTACCCGCCGTCCAGCGCGGTCTGTCCCTCCATCTGCCCCGACTCGCCGTCCTTCTCCCAGGAGGCGACGACGGTGGCGGCGGGCAGCCCCATCTGAGTGTCCCCATCCGCGACCAGCCCCCATAGGGCTCCCGTCATGTCCGGCGAATCCGGACATACTTCCTCGAGTTCCTGGGCGACGGCGGCGGATCCCGCGAAGGCCAGTGCCAGCGCGCCCACCGCCATCCCCGAAGCGAATCTTCTCATCCTCATCGTCCTTTTTCTCCTGCGGCAGCCCTGCAACCGCTGCGCATCGAATCGCGAATCAATTGCGCGTGTACTTCGTGATTCCGCCCTCGGCGGCGGCCCGCGAGTTCGGCCCCTCCGCGGCATAGACGTTCCCGTCCGCATCGACCGCGACGCCCTCGCCGGCCTCGCCCTGCGGGTCGTCGGACTCGTGTGGCGGGATGAAGGCCGTGACGACGTCCTCCGACGCGTGCCCGATGCGGACACCGGTCAGCCAGTCCGAGTGCGTGTTGGGGTTCGACTCCGAGTCGATCGCGTACACGTTGTCCTCATCGTCGATGTACAGTCCGCTCACCCGGCCGTACTGGTAATGGGTATCGAGCAGGTTCCCTTCCTGGTCGAAGATCTGGATGCGGTGGTTCCCGCGATCCGCTACCCACAGCCGCCCCTGCGAATCGAACTCCAGCGCGTGCGGCGTCCGGAATTCGCCCGGTCCGTCTCCGATCACGCCCCACTCCATGATGTACTCCCCCTCGGGCGTGAACTTGATAACGCGGCCGGTGGAGCCCTCCGGCGGGTTCGCGTTCTGCCCGCTGTGACCGTCCGAGACGAAGATGGAGCCGTCGGGGGCGGTGATCACGTCGCACGGTCCGTTGAAGTAGCCCGGCTCGGTGCCCACCCGGCCCGGCACGCCGAGCGTCATCAGCACCTCCCCCTCGGGCGAGAACTTCACCACCGTGTGCCCCTTGTCGAGCGTGCCCATGGAGTCGGTGATCCAGACGTTCCCGTCGTCGTCCACGTGGATCCCGTGCGGAAGCACGAAGAGGTCGGCGCCGAAGCTCGCCAGGACCTCGCCCGTCTCGCGGTGGAACTTGAACACGGGATCGACGATGTTCTCGGCGCACCCGCCGGCGAGCGCGATCCCGCCGCAGCGGTCGTAGGCCCAGATGTGGCCGTCGATGGGATCGATGTCGATGCCCGCCGTGGAACCCCACTCGCGGCCATCCGGAAGCGGCGCCCAGTCCTTGATGACGTTGGGCGTGGGATTCGGGAGACCCGCCGCCGCCGGATCCGTGACCTCGGCCGGATCCATCATTTCGTCTTCCGCGGCCTCCTCCGCGCCGCAGGCCGCGATGCCGAGGAAGACGGCCCCCAGTGCTGTAAGGTGTGCCAGTCCGGTTACGCGCAGCTTCTTCATGTCTCCTCCCGGTCGTTCAGTGTTGCCGAACCCAACCCCGGCGCGCGTCCGCCCCTGTATCGAATGTGGGTTTCCGGCCCCAATCTGGCCAGACGATCCGGTCGGGCGAATCTGGCCGGAAAATGCGCGCGGTCGCAGTTTCGATCCGGTTCGCACGGAAACGTCCACCTGGAGGCGACGGCGATGACGAACGTTCGGAGAATGCGCGCGGCGCGGGACAGGCGGCGGAGTTCCGGCGGGAGGGGCCGGACCTCGATCGCCCTCGTTGCGCTGGTTGCGGGCGCCTTTACGGGTTGCGCGCCGAGCGACGACATCCCGCGCACGGCCTCGGGGCGTCCAGATTTCAACGGCATCTGGTCGGCACTCGGAAACGCGTACTGGGACATCGAGCCGCACATGGCGCGTCCGGCGCTCGCCATGCAGGAAGGCCCCGTCGTGCCCGTTCCGGCCAACGAGGTCGTGGCGCTCGGCGCCGTGGGGTCCGTGCCGTCGGGGCAGGGCATCGTGGTCGGCGGGAGCATCCCCTATCTCCCGGAAGCCCTGGAGCGGCGCGACGAGAACCGCGAGCGCTGGCTCGAGCGCGACCCCGAGATCCGCTGCTACCTGCCCGGCGTACCGCGCGCGAACTACATGCACCTCCCGTTCCAGATCTTCCAGAGCGAGTCGAAGTTCTTCATCGCCTACGAGTACGCCGGGGCCGTGCGCGACATCTATCTGGAGGACCCCGGTCCCCCGCAGGTGGACTCCTGGATGGGCCAGTCGGTGGGGCGCTGGGAGGAGGACACCTTCGTCGTCACCGTGAACGGCTTCAACGGGCAGACCTGGTTCGACCGGGCGGGGAACCACCACGGCTACCGGCTCACGGTCACGGAACGGTGGACGATGCTCGGGCCCGACCACCTCATGTACGAGGCCACGATGGAGGACCCCGACACGTTCTCGGAGCCGTGGACGATCCGCCTGCCGCTGTACCGGAACGTCGACCCGAACGCGCGGCTGGGGCAGTTCAAGTGCGTCCCCTTCGTGGAGGAGTTGATGTACGGACACCTTCGGAAGAACCCCATCCGGTAGCCGGGCGGCCCGTGGCAAACCCCGCGTCAGCGCCGATGAGGTCCGCAAATCGTCGCCCGTGCCCGCGGGGACGCCCCGGCGTGCTGTCCCTCGGCGCCCTGCTCGGCGCCGTCGCGTTCTCCGCCTGCGACGGGGCCGGCGGCGGCCACGAGGCAGACGGGGATGGGTGGATCGCCCCGCGCACCGCAGAGGGGCACCCCGATCTGCAGGGCGACTGGACGAACGGGACGATGACGCCGCTGCAGCGCCCGGAGGGCGAGGCGCTCGTGCTCACGGCGGAGGAGGTCGCGGTCCGCGAGGGGCGGCGCCAGGAATTCATCGACGACCGCAACGCGCCCAGCGACCCGGACCGCGAGGCCCCCCCGGTGGGAGGCGACGGGTCCACGGGAGCGGCCGGCGGCGTGGGCGGCTACAACTACTTCTGGATCGACGCGGGCGACCGGGTCGCGGTGTTCAACGGCGAGCCCCGAAGCTCGCTCCTCACGCACCCGGAAGACGGTCGCATCCCGGACCTCACTCCGGAGGGCCGGCGGCGGCGTCTTGAGGCCTACGGGAGGCTGGCGGGCGAGTTCGACAACCCCGAGAACCGGCCCATCGGCGAGCGCTGCATCCTCTCCTTCGGCTCCAACGCCGGTCCGCCGATGCTGCCGAACTACTTCTACAACAACAACTACACCATCGTGCAGACGCCCGGACACATCATGATCCTGACCGAGATGGTGCACGATGTGCGCATCATCCGCATGGGCGAGCCGAAGCCGCGCGCGGACGGCGTGCGCCCATGGTTCGGCGAATCATGGGGCCGCTGGGCGGGCGATACGCTCGTCGTCCGCACGACGAACCTGAATCCGGACCAGATGGCGGCCTACGTCTACCTGTTCGGCCCGGGCTCGGAGAAGATGACCGTGACGGAGCGCTTCACGCGCGCGGACGAGCACACGATCCACTACGAGTTCACGGTCGAGGATCCGGACACATTCGTCGAGAGCTGGGGCGGGGAAGTGCCCTTCACGCGCCTCGACGGGCAGCTCTACGAGTACGCCTGCCACGAGGGCAACTACGCCCTCTCCAACGTGCTCAGCGGTGCCCGCGCCCAGGAACGCTAGCCGGGGGCGGCTGGCCCGTCGCGGGAACTCCCCGGCGGCTGTTACGTTGGAGCGCGGATGCAGGACCGGCGTCGCCGTGCCGGATCGTTGGTTGAGACACGGGTGGGATCGATGAGGAAGCTGCCTCTTTACCTCCTGGCGGGCGGGGTCGCGCTCGCCGCCGCCGCGCCGCTGATCGCGCACCACGCCTTCGGGGCGGAGTTCGACCGGAACGCCCCCATCCGGCTCCGGGGCGCCGTCGTGCGGCTCGAATGGGTGAACCCGCACACCTGGATTCACCTCGAGGTCGAAACCGATGCAGGATCCGAGGTCTGGATGGTCGAGGGCGGGACGCCGAACACGCTCCTGCGCCGCGGCCTGCAGCGCGACTGCCTCGCGCCCGGCACCGAACTCATCGTGGACGGCTACCAGGCGAAGGATCACTCGCTCAAGCGCGCCAACGGCCGCGACGTGACGTTCACCGATGGCAGCAAGTTCTTCATGGGCTCATCCGGCGCCGGCGCCCCTCCCGGCGGCGCGCCGCGGCCCAACGATCCCGCCTACGACGCCAACCCCTGCCAGCCGCCTCCGGGCTGGGAAGGCGAGGTCGTGGAGGTCACGAGCCGCAGCATCCTCGAGGAGCACGAGTAACCCGAGAGCACGGCGCGCCATGAAGGGACCACGTCGGATCAGCGCCTGCGTCGCCGTCCTTCTTGCCGGCTGCAGCGGGGGCGACACGCTGGACCCCGGGCCGGAGCCGGCCCCTCCGGCCGCACCGCCGCCTCCGCCGGCGCCCATTGCCGCAAGCGTGGTCATCGAGACGCGGAAGATCATCCAGGACTACCTCAGCGGCGTCGAACTCGACTTCAACGAGTGGGCGGGTACTGACACCCTGATCATCCGTCCCGGCCTCACATCCCCGGTCATCCGCGTCACGGCGAGGCAGGAGGACGGGAACGTCGTGTCCGGCGTGGAGCCGACCGTGAGGTTCACCACAGGTACGGATGAGGTGACGTATCGCACGCTCGTCGGCGACAGCCTGAGACAGATATGGCTGCAGCGGGAGAGCCCCCGGTTCTGGACCATCTTCGACTTGGGGACGCCCGCCGAGGCCCAGATTCTCACGGTGACCGCAAGGGTGGGGAGGGTGGCCGACAGCCTGGTGGTGATCCTCCCCACCGCCCTGGACACCGCCGCGGCGCCGGGGAGACTGCCCGAAGGCGTCACGCTGGACAACATCGGGGATCGCGCGTCCACGCCGCTCGACTGGTTCACCTCGCGCGCGGGCGCCGACATCTCCTACGAGTTCCACCTGGGCGCCTTCCCGGTCGACGAGTTCCATGTGGGCGAGATCCCGGTCGACGGCCCCCCCAACCTCGACCTCAGGCAGAACGGTAGCGGTGAACTGGAGATCACGGCGGTTGGGCGAGGGCGGCGGTATCTGCACTACCGGGCGCTCTCGTCCGCCTTCGAGTTGAGCACGGGGCGAATGCTGACGACGGTCGATGACTGCTACGCTCCGGAACTGGAGGAGCGCCCCCTCTACGACCGCGCCTCGACGGGATTTCGGATAGAACTCGTGTACGAGGAACCGGAGGATTGGTCGCCCTGCGCCAGGGTGATGTTCGATCACGCGGTGGGGTTCTACGAAGCCGCGTTGAAGGAAAACACGAGCCCCGCCGACTTCACGGTCCTCGTGTTCGACGGGGATGAAGATTGCGGGGGTCTCGCGTGCGGCGGACCGGTGGGAGCCCGCGTGGACCGACGGGCGGGTGCCGGCTTCTACCACCCCGGCGGCGGAGTCTACTGGACCCGGGACCGTCCGTACGTCGCGCCGTTCGGCCGCGTCCCCGACAACTTCACCTACGAGGTGATGCTGCACGAACTGGGCCACGTCTTCGGCATCGGCACGTACTGGTATCAGGGCGACGTGCGGCTCGTGAACCTCCCGAGCAGTACGAGAAGAGTGGATACCCATTTCCCCGGGCCGCACGCCGTTGCCGCGTTCGATGCGGCCGGCGGGAGCGGTTACGCCGGTGCGAAAGTGCCGGTGACGAACGACCCTGCCGAGGACGCCGACGCCGGCGGGCATTGGCGGAGCGTGCTGTGCGGCGAGATCATGACCCGGGGCAACTGCCCGGGAGAGGAAGTGACCGTCGTTTCCGCCATCACGCTGGGCGCGCTCGCCGATTTGGGGTGGGTCGTGGACATGTCCGTGGCAGAGGAGTACGCGCTTCCCTCCAGGGACGTGGCCGCGGCGGCTCCGGCCAAGACGTTCAGCGGGCCCTCCGACATACTCATTCGGGTGGAGCCGCCGGACCGGCGCTGAAAGGTGCTGAACAGCGCTTCAAGCGGAGAAGCCGATCCAGCGTCCCGCGGCGGCCACCGTGAACCACAACCCCAGCGAGATCACGGCGATGAGCCGGGTCCGCCAGTTCGCTCGCGCCGGCGCGGCGGCGACCACCCGCTTTCGGGCCGCGAAGGTGAACGCGAGCGCCACGGGGAGCGAGATCATCTTCACCCAGAAAGACGTGTTGTAGTAGCACTTCACGGCTTCCGAGAGGAACAGCGGAATCCCGGTGAGGAACATCAGCGCCACCCCCGCCACGAGCCACGGGCGCGCGTGCCGCACGACGTTCGCGATCGGCTGCCGCGTGAGCCCCGTCCCCAGGAGCCGGAGATCGGCGAGCAGCACCGCCCCGCCCAGGAGCCCCAGCCCCAGCAGGTGGACCGCCTCGATGATGGGAAAGGCCCAGATCGATTCGCGCACGGCCGTCCCGATGGCCGTGTGCTCCAGCCGCTCGAAGAAGGGGAGCCACGACTCCGGGGCGAGCTGACGCCCGCCCATCAGTCCCCCGCCACGGGGCAGCCCGCCGCCCAGTTCACCCAGCCCGGCTGTCCCGGGATGTCACAGTCGAACCAGTTGTAGGCAATGAGTCGGCCCGCCACGATGATGAGCGCCCACGCCGCGAGCGAAATGGCCCCCGCCGCCCGCGCCCGCCCCGGAAGCACGGGCAGGCGTTCCCACTCCAGCACCCGGCGGTGGATCCCGCGGTGAAACAGGAAGGCGTTGAGTCCCGCCACCACGAACAGGATCACCTTCAGTCGAAAGAAGATGTTGTGGTAGTAGCGGACCGGGTTCGAGTAGAAGATGAGAAGCCCCGTGACGACCATGATTGTGAAGCCGAGCCGCGTCCAGGGGAGCAGCCGGCCCGTGACCTCCGACACCGGCACGCGACGCATCGTCCAGCCCAGCAGCCGGAGGTCGTTCATCATCACGGTGCCGAAGAAGAGGGCCACGGCCAGGACGTGGGAAGATTCGATCAGCGGCCACGCGAGCGTGGACTCCAGCAGGGCCACGCTCCAGGGGGTGTTCCCCAGCCACTCGAGGAAACGTTCCATGCGCCGGAAAGCCTAGCGTCCGTTCCCGCGGTCCGTAGCGGTCGCCGCGTCCGTCGCGGGCGCGTCGGGATCCGGAGCCTCTTCAGGTCCGGGAGCGCTGTGCGGATCGCTCGGCCTGAGCGTTTCCGCCGCGTAGCGGGCGTGGCAGTCGCGGCAGGCGTAATAGACCTCCGCGCCGGCGTCGAATACGTCGCCCGGGTTGCGGCGGTCGACGGCGTCCAGCGCCAGGCGACCCACCTCGACCATCGTCCGCGAGTGGTCCATCCAGTCGCCGCGGTCGCGCGCGCGACCGTCCATCATCATCAGGTTGCCGGATTCGGCGAGGACGAAGGCGGCGTTGCGGAGCGAGGTCCAGTCTTCCTCGGTCAGGGGCCGGAACTGGTGCACGCCCGCCTCGGTGAGGACCTCGCCCACGCCGTCCCAGTAGGCCTCCGCGGCCGGCTCCATCACGGAGACCATCAGTTCCTGCATGTCCGCGACGGGGACCTGGCGCTCCGGCGCCTCCCCGGTACAGCCGGCGGCAACCGGGAGGGCGAAGAGCGGAAGCGTGACGAGCGGCAGCCTGAAGTGCGGCAGCTTCGAGTTCTTCATGGCGGAGGAACCTATTCGCGCCGTCGGCGCCCGCGCTACGAGCCCGGCGGGCGGCCGACGTCCGTTGCCCGCCACGACTGATCGGCTGGCTCGTTGGGATCGGACCGCAGGAACCGGATCAGCTCCGCGTGAAAACGCTCCGGGATCTCGAACTGCGGAGAATGTCCGACCTCCGGGAAGAGGAAGAGTTCCGCGTTCTGAAGTTCCTCGGCGACGTTTCGGGCGAGGACCGGGTAGTTGGCCACGAGGCGGTCGTCGGCGCCGCCGATGACGAGCGCCTTCGTCGCGATGTGCTGCCACTCGTAAACGACGGGGTCCTCGTACAGGATTGCGCGCTGCGCCGCCCGCACCCGCGCCATGCGCGGCCAGTCTCCGCTCAGCGTGAGGCCGTACTGGACCTTCACCCACTCGAGGTATTCCGGGCGCCAGCCGTTCGGGTAGTAGCGCATGTGCCCGCGCAAGACCGACTGATACGTCGTCCCGTTGAGCACCGACGCATAATTTTCATTCGTGTCCGTCCACTCCCGGCCGGGACGCGAGTCGGTGAGGCCGATCTGGTTCACCATGGCGACGTGCGTCGTCGCCTCGGGATACGTCGAGGCGAATCGGGTCGCCGCCATCCCGCCCATCGAATGTCCGACGATCGCGGCGCGCTCGATCCCCAGCGCGTCGAGCAGCCGCTTCGCGTTCCGGGCGGGGATGTGGAGGTTGTAGTGGATGATGGGCTTCGAGGAGCGGCCGAAGCCCAGCCGGTCGATCGCGATCACCCGGAACCCCGCGTTCCGCAGCGCCTCGATCGTGGGCCGGAACCCCGCCGCGAAGAAGTTCATCCCGTGAAAGAGGACGACCGTCTGGCCATTCGCGGGGCCGGCCGGAGCCACATCCATGTACGCGAGCCGATAGCCGTTCCCGTAGACGTCGACGTCGAGGTACGACACCGGGTGCGGATACGGGACGTTGCTGTAATCGATCGCCGTCGCCTCCCAGTCGGCCGGCGGCTCCGCGGGCGGCTCGGTCTGCGCCGAGATGGGACCGGCGGCCAAAGCCGTTGTGGCCACGAGGACCGCCGCGATGAGGAGAAGCCAGCAGCCCCTCCGCGCCCGGCTCCCACGGGCCAATGGCCGGATTCCGTCGTAGCGAATGATCAGCATGGCGGTCCTCCCTTCCGAATGGTCGTGCCGGAAGATCCTCACTCCTTCCGGTATACTCTCGTGATCCGCACGGGCGGGGTGAGTTGTTGCGCGTCGTAGGGGGCGCGGTGGATCGCGCGTACCACGTCCATGCCGGCCGCCACGCGCCCGAAGGCGGCGAAGCCCTGGCCGTCGGGGTTGCGCATGCCGCCGAAGTCGAGCGACGGCTGGTCGCCGATGCAGATGAAGAAGCTCTGCGTGGCGGTGTCGGGGCCGCCGCGCGCCATCGACACCGTCCCGTCCTCATGCAGGAGTCCCGTCTCGGAGGTGCGTTCCAGCGGGACCGGCGGGAAGGACTCGGCCTCCAGGTCCGGGTTCCGCCCGCCCTGGACGACGGCGATCCGGATGGAGTCGTCGGGCTGGTTGTCCGCGTGGACGGTCCGGAAGAAGGCGCCGCCGTCGTAGAACCCGCCGTCCACGTAGCGGAGGAAGTTGGCCGCGGTGACGGGCGCCCGGTCGATGTCCACTTCGAGTTCGAAGGCGCCCATCTCCGTCTCGACGACGACGAGGACCGGGTCCCCGGACGCGGCTGCGACGGACGGGGCGGAAGCGACGCGCGCGAGCCCCGAACCGAGCGCCACCAGGGTGGCCGCCTTCAACCATCGAGCCCAACGTGTTCGCACGCCTACCCCTCCTCTTGGTGACCTGATCCGCACAACCTTACGTTCGAGCCAGCCCCGGGCGAACCTCGCCCTCGAATCCACGGAATGATTGTGTATCCGACATGAGCGAAGAAAAGAGAGACCGCCGGAGTTTCGTCAAATCCGTGGCCGCCGGCTCCGTGCTGGCCGCGGGCGCGCCCTCGCTCCTGGCCGGCGCCGAATCCGGGCGCCGGAGCGGGCCCGCCGTCCGCCGCACGCTCGCGCGGGAGCCGGAACCCCGTCGCGCAGCGCCATCCGACGACATCGGACTGGCCGTAATCGGCGCAGGCGGGATGGGCATGGCGGATGTCTCCACCGCGCTGCGCATTCCGGGCGTGAAGCTGGTGGCCGCCTGCGATGTGTTCGACGGACGGCTCGAAGCCGCGCGCGAGCGGCACGGGGACATCTTCACCACCCGCGACTACCGGGAGGTGCTCGCCCGGGACGAGGTCGACGCCGTGATCGTGGGCACGCCGGACCACTGGCACCAGCCGATCTCCGTCGATGCCCTCCGCGCCGGCAAAGCCGTCTACTGCGAGAAGCCGATGGTCCACCGGATCGAGGAAGGGCACGATCTTGTCGCCGCCGAGCGGGAGTCCGGGTCGGTGTTCCAGGTGGGCAGCCAGGGGATGAGTTCGCTCGGCAACGAGAAGGCGAAGGAACTGTACGAGGAAGGGGCGATCGGCGAACTCAACTACGCCGAGGGATTCTGGGCGCGCAACGATCCCATCGGGGCGTGGCAGTACCCGATCCCGGCCGGCGCCTCCGAGGAGACCGTCGACTGGAAGGGCTTCCTCGGGCCGGCCCCCGACCGCCCATACGACCCCCTGCGCATCTTCCGCTGGCGCAACTACCGCGACTACGGGACCGGCGTGGCGGGCGACCTCTTCGTCCATCTCTTCTCCAGCCTCCACTTCGTCGTGAGTTCGCGCGGCCCGACCCGGATCCAGGCCGCCGGAGGGCTCCGCTACTGGAAGGACGGCCGCGAGGTGCCGGACGTGCTCCTGGGCGTGTTCGACTATCCGGAGACGGAAACGCACCCGGGCTTCAACCTGTCGCTGCGCGTGAACTTCGTGGACGGGACCTCGGGCAGCACGTTCCTGAGACTGGTGGGGAGCGAGGGCGCGATGGACGTGACGTGGACCGAGGTCATCCTTCGGAAGAACGTCGCCGTAGACCCCATGGATACCTTCTCCCAGGAGAAGATGGCCGAGGCCGCGGCGTCGGCCGATGGGCTCCCGCCGCGGGTCCGGATGCTCCCCCCGGCCGAGGTCCGGTACGAGGTCGAGCGCGGATACCGCGGCGCCCACGTCGACCACTTCTTCAACTGGTTCGAGGCGATTCGTGGCGGCCCGCCCGTGCGCGAGGACGCGGCCTTCGGGCTGCGCGCGGCCGCCCCCGCGCTGGCCTGCAACCTCTCCTACTTCGAGGACCGCATCGTGCACTGGGACCCCGACGCCATGAGGCTCCTCTGATGCCCGCCCCGCGACGCCACCGGCTCCACGCGCGACTCCGGGTCCGCGCGACGCTCGCACCCCGCGTCCCGCTCCTCACCGCGCTGGCGGCGGGGCTGGCCCTCGGCTGTGCCCAGGCTCCGGAGTCCTCGCCGGAGGCGGGGGAGACGGGCGCGGCGGAAGCGGCGCCGAACACGCTGACCGCGGCCGAACGCGAGGCCGGCTGGCGCCTCCTCTTCGATGGCGAGACGACGGCGGGCTGGCGCGGCTACAACCTGGAGACCTTCCCGGACACCGGCTGGGCGGTGATCGATGGCGCGCTCGTCGTGGGCGCGACCGCGACCGACCCCGATGTGGCGATCGGCGGCGACATCGTCACCACCGAATCGTTCTCCGACTTCGACCTGAAGTTCGAGTTCATGCTGTCGGAGGTCGCGAACAGCGGCGTGCTCTACCGCGTGATCGAGGAGGAGGGCGCCGCGATCTGGTACAACGCGCCCGAATACCAGGTGCTCGACGACCCGGCGTACATCGAGATGGGCACGATGGACATGCACACGCACCTGACCGGCGACAACTACGATCTCCACGCCTCCGGCGAGAAGGCGCTCCGGGGGCCGGGTGAGTGGAACGAGGGCCGGATCCGCATCCAGAACGACCTCGTCGAGCACTGGCTGAACGGCACGAAGACGGTCGAGTACGAGCTGGGGTCGGCCGAGTGGGAGGCGCTCGTCGCCGCGAGCAAGTTCGCACCGTATCCCCGCTACGGGCGCGCCGCCTCCGGGCCGATCGGCCTCCAGGACCACGGGCGCAACGTCTGGTACCGCAACATCCGGATCCGTCCCCTCGAGTCCGTCTCCCTCTTCAACGGCGAGAACCTCGACGGCTGGCGCGTGCACGGGACCGAGCGCTGGTACGTGGAGGACGGAGAGCAGGGCGGGGAAATCGTGTGCGAGAGCGGCCCCGACGCGGCGTACGGCTATCTCGTGACCGAAGCGACCTACCGCGACTTCGACCTCACCGTCGAGTTCAAGCAGGAGGCGGACGGGAACAGCGGCGTCTTCCTCCGCTCCAGCGTGGACGGGACGACCGTCAGCGGCTGGCAGGCCGAGGTCGCGCCCCCGGGCCTCTTCACCGGCGGCATCTACGAGTCGTACGGGCGCGGCTGGCTCGTACAGCCCGACCCGGAACTCGACGCCGCCCTCCGCATGGGCGACTGGAACACGATGCGGATCCGGGCCGACGGCGACCGCGTTGAGACGTGGTTGAACGGCACGAGGATGGTGGAGTTGGAGGACGAGCAGATCGGAGAGGCCGAGGGTTCGATCGCGCTCCAGATCCACGACGGCGGCGGCATCAAGGTTCGCTGGCGCAACCTGACGATCACCAACCTCGGCAACTGATCTGAACCGGCGTGTCGTCGGGGGAGATGAGATGAGATTCAGCCCTGCGGTATTGCTTACGTTGCTGGTGGGTTGTGGAGGGGAACCCGGGGGTTCGGCCGCTCCGCCTCCGGACGAGGATCGCCCGCTCGCTGCCGATTTCGAGGAGGTGTACCGGATCGGGGGGATCGCGGCGGAGGGGTGGGACGCGTTCACGGAGATCGCGGACCTGGACTTCGATGCCGGTGGCCGGCTCTACATCCGCGACGAAGCCGGGTCCTCCACCCGCATCGTGGTCGTGGACGGAGCCGGAGGCCTGGCGGCGGAGTTCGGGCGCAGGGGGGACGGCCCGGGCGAGCTTCGCGACGTGGGGCACATGGTGGCCCGGCCCGCGGGAGGGGTCGTGATCGTCGACAACGGTCACCGCGCCTATCTCCTCTTCGGTCCCGATGGATCGTTCGAGCGCACGATCCGCTTCGCGATCGAGGGCGCCTCCGAGACCGCTTCCGCGCTGGCCGTGCGCGCCGCCCGGGAGGGGGAAACGCTGTACCTGACCCGAAGCCCGGACGCGCGCTTCAGCAACGGGCAAGTGTCCGTCGAGGCCGGCGACCGCACCATCTACCGCACGTCGCTCGCCGGCGCGGAAGAGGCCGCCGCGACGCCGTTCGCGGAAGGATGGCAGGCGCAGCCGGAGCAGGAGGTCACGATGGAGGCTGCGGATCCGTCCGACATGTTCGACGCCTTCGGCGATGCGTTCATGGGGTTCGTGCCGGACCTCGTGTTCGATGTCCTCCCGGGCGGGGGCGTGGCGTTTTCGGATTCCTCCGCCCACGCCATCAAGATCCAGCCGGTTCCCGGTGCTCCGGTCCGTGTCGTCGGCCGTCCCCTCCAGCCCGAACCCGTCACGGAACGGCTGCGGGAGCGCGCGCGGGCCCGGATGATGGAAAGTCTGGAAGCCTCGGTTACGGGGCAGGTCAACGGCCAGTCGTTCGACGATCTCCCGCCGGAGCTGCGCGCGCAGGTGGCGGCCATGGTGGACGACATGGTGGCCGGCATGCGCGACGCGGTGGCGAACGCGGGTTTCATGCCGGAGGTGCCCATCGTGCGGGATCTTCGGACGACGTGGGAGGGGGCGATCTGGGTCCAGCGCTGGGGGAGCGACCCCCTGGCGCAGATCGATGCGCAGGTCGCACCCTCGGGCGGAGACTCGGAGGGGGAGGAGGCCGCCGCCGGCTGGATCGATGTCCTCTCACAGGAGGGCGAGTACGTGGGCACCCTGTCGTTGGAGGACACGCCCATGCCCGACGCCTTCGGGCCCGGCGGTCTCGTTGCCTTCGTCGAGACGGATGAATTCGATGTTCCCACGATCGTCTTGAAGCGGCTGCCTCCGACCGTCCCTCTGGAGTTGAGGTCGCCGGGTTCGGGCGCTGCGGGCGGGGATCGTTAGCGAGGTGTTTGACCCGGCCTTCGCCCGTTGCGTACCCTTCTGCGAACGAGTCCTCCCGCAAGGAGCGATGTGATGCCGCACACCACGCGGATCTTGTCTCTCGTCCGGAGATCTTCCGTCCTGCCCGCCCTCATGTTGCTCTCCGCCGGCGGCATGGCGGCGCAGGACGGCGGGCCCGCCGCGACGGCGCGCCACGCCGCCACAGGGGCGCCGGGCGTCGAGGCGGACGACGTGACCTTCAGCCGCGACATCGCGCCGATCCTGCAGCGGGCCTGCGTCCGCTGCCACCGCGACAACGGCGTCGCCCCGATGCCGCTCGTCACCTACGACGATGTCGAGCCCTACGCGAGCATGATCGCCCGCCGGACCCAGATCCGGGACCGGGCCGGCGCCATGCCCCCCTGGTACGTCGAGAAGGACATCGGCATCCAGCACTTCAAGGACGACATGTCGCTCGACGAGTGGGAGATCGAGGCGCTCGACGCCTGGCGGCGGGCGGGCGCCCCCGAGGGCGACCCGGCGGATCTGCCGCCCCCGCTCGAGTTCGACGACGACGTCGTGTGGGCCGCGGGCGAGCCGGACCTGATCGTCAAGCTCCCCGAGGTGCTGGTGAAGGGCGATTCGCCCGACTGGTGGGGGGACATCGAGAGCGTGCCCACCGGCCTCACCGAGGACCGCTACGTGAAGTCCGTCGAGATCCGCGAGGTGAACGACGTGCCCCAGCGCAGGGACGGGGAACACGGCGGGCGCCACACGGTCGGCGGCCGCTTCGTCGTGCACCACATGATCTGGAGCACGCGTGTGCTCGAGGGCCAGGACACGGGCCCCGGCGCGAGCCGCGCCTCCACGGACACCGGCTGGCCGGTGCACGAGGTCGGCCGCGAGCCCGATCTCTTCGACGAGGAAGCGGGCCGCCTCCTCAGGGCGGGCTCCTCGGTGGTGTCGAACTCCGTCCACCTCCATTCGAACGGCCGCGATACGCGCGCCCACCTCGAGATCGGTTTCCGCTTCCATCCCGAGGACTACGAGCCGAAGTACCGGCGGACCATCCTCGGGCTCGGCAATGGGAGCGACATCGACATCCGGCCCGGCGTGGCGGGGCAGGAACTGCACGCCTACAAGGTGCTGAACCAGCACACCAAGCTCGTGACCTTCGAGCCGCACCTGCACGCGCCCGGCATGCGCATGTGCCTCGAGGCGATCTGGGGCTTCAACGTCGAGACGCTGAACTGCGTCGGCTACGACCACAACTGGGTGCGGGGATACACGTACGCGCAGGACCACCAGCCGCTCCTCCCCAAGGGGACGGTCCTCCACATCATCGGCTACATGGACACCTCCGAGGCGAACCGGAACGTGCCGGACACGCGCAACTGGCAGGGCTCCGGGAACCGTTCGGTCGCGAACATGTTCATCGACCTCGGCATGCGGGTGGAGATGTCGGATGAACAGTTCGTGGAGGAGATGGCCATGCGCCGGCACCGGCTCGCGCTCGGCCCCAACGACCACGTCGTCGGCTGTCCGCTGTGCATGGTCATCCCCGCGAACGGGGACATGAGCTACTTCGCGGACGCCGAGTGGGCGGAGCCCGGTGCCGCCACCGAGGCCGAATCTTCCGGCGACGGCGGGACGGGATCCGGGGACGGCCGCGACCGCGGCGGGCGCCGGTAAGGATCGTCGTGCCCGTACCGGGTTCCATGCCCCGGGTCACGCGGCCCGGGGCGCCGGCCGTGCCGCTCCTGGCGCTGATCCTCGCCGCCGCGCTCCCGGCCGGTGCGGATGCCCAGACCTATGCGCGGGGTCAGAACGTGGCCCCGGCCTTCGAGGGGTGGGAGCAGAACGAGGACGGGTCGTTCAACTTCCTGTTCGGCTACATGAACCGGAACTGGCTCGAGGAGATCGACGTCCCCGTGGGCGAGGACAACATGTTCTCCCCGGGACCCGCCGACCGGGGGCAGCCGACCCACTTCCTCCCGCGCCGCAACCGCTTCGTGTTCAAGGTCCGCGTCCCCGCCGACTGGGGCGACCGGGAACTCGTGTGGACGCTCACGAGCCACGGGGTCACCGAGCACGCCTACGCCTCGCTGCGGCCGGACTACATCGTCGATAACACGGTGATCATGTCGGAGACGGGCGCGCTCGGCGCGGGGTCGAGCAACGCCGAGATGCGGTCCAACGAGCCGCCCACGATCACGCTCGAGGGTGAACGGACGCGCGAGGCGATCGTCGGCCAGCCGGTCACGGTGAGCGTCATCGTGGAGGACGACGGCCTGCTGCGGGCGTTCCGCCCCGGGCCGCCCGACCCGCCGGAAACCGCGGAGGACTCCGCGCGCGTCGACTCGATCGCGAACGCCTTCCCCAGCTTCAGCGGCCGACAGCTCCGGCCCCCGTCGCGCGTGACGGTGCAGAAGGTGAACGGCCTCTTCATGTCGTGGTTCGTCTATCGCGGCGAAGGGGAGGTGACGTTCGACCCGCCGCAGGTGAAGGTGTGGGAGGACACGCGCACGGGCGCGAACTCGCCGTGGGCGCCGCTCTGGCGCCCCCCGGACCTGCCGGAAGACGACCGCTGGACCGTCACCGTGACCTTCTCGCGGCCCGGCACCTACATCCTCCGCGGCCGCGCCGACGACGGCGGCCTGTTCGCCGACGAGGAAATCACCGTGGTGGTCCGCCCGGCCGCCAGCTGACACCGGACTTCGAGAGACGGCCCGCTACCGCCCGCCGTGCTCTGCGGCTTCGAGGGCCTGGAACAGGTGAACGGCCGCGCAGACGATGGAGCACATCAGGTCGAGCGGGTCGCCGTCCGCGAGCCAGTGGGTGATTGCATACACGAGCAAGCCGGCGTTGGCCAGGGAGACGCCCGTCGCCCGGATCCGACGCTGCAGGAGTTGGCCGAGACCCGGGACGAGAAGGCTCGCGAGCCCCGCGATGGGCGGCGTCAGCTTCACGTAGCCGTGGCTCGCTTGCGCCAGTAGCGGGCGAGGCCCCACCAGGAGTCGCGCGCGCCGAACGCATTGACGTAGGTGTCCACCGGCTCGGCCGGCATGCGCGCGCGCAGGTCTTCCTCCACCCACGCCGCGAAGGCCCGGGCCCGTGCGGGGTCGGCGGACGTGTCCGGGTCCGCCGGGTTCTCGCCGCCCAGCGATTCGCGCACGGTGCGGGCCCAGCGCGCGAGTTGGTCGCGGAGTTCGGCGAAATGGGCGGCCGGATCCTCGACCGCGCCGAAGTGGGTCGGGACGATGCGGCCGGGACCCCACTCCAGGACCCGGTCCATGCTCGCGTTCCAGGCTTCGACGTCGATGTCGGGCACCGGGGTCACGGGGATCACGCCCCCGGGCGGGATGCGGATGCCCCCCACATCGCCCACCCACGCCGTCCCCCCGTCCTCCTCGAAATAGGCGACGTGGTGCTTCGCGTGGCCGGGCGTGTAGGCCACGCGCAGGGTACGGCCGCCGAGTTGCACCGCGTCTCCCTCGTCCACCTCGGTCACGGACTCCGCGGGCACCGGGAGGAACTCGCCCCAAAGGGTCTCCATCAGGTCGCCGTAGATGCGGCCGGCGGAGGCGAGGAGACGCTCGGGCCGGATCACGTGGATCGCCCCCACGGGGTGGACGTACACCCGCGCTTCGGGGACCCGGCGCACGATCGTGCCGGCGGCCGTGGCGTGATCGAGGTGGATGTGCGTGAGCAGGACGGCGCGCACGTCGGCGAGGCCGAACCCGGCTTCCCCGAGCCCGGCCTCCAGCGCGGGAAGACAGGTCGTGGGCCCGGGGTCGACGAGCGCGACGCCGTCCCCGGTCTCCAGCACGCCGGTCCCGATCGCCAGATCGAAGCCCTGGAACTTCAGATCGACGATCGAGGTCCGGGCGTCGAGCATGCGGCTCGTCATCCGTCCTCCTCCGAAGGGCGCAGTTCGATCCAGAGTCCGCCGGCGTTTCCGAGTACGATGTTGTCGGAGGCGGACTCGCGCCCGCCACGGACGGTGAGCGACACGACCGGCGCCGAGCCGGGGTCGGCCATCCACAGGCGTGCGTCGACCACGTACACGGTCCCCCCGCGGATGCCGACGGCGCGGCCGTACAGGTGCTCGGGGTGACGCGACGGGCCGCAGTCGCGGGCCCCGAAGGCGAGCAGGAACCGGGTGAGGCGGTCCGGATCCTCCATCATGATCCAGACGGCCTGCAGACCCCTCGCGCCGTTCGGGTGTTCCGGCAGCCCGGACACGGTCGGCGGCTCCTGGGCTTCCGGATCGGGCTCGACGAAGAACACCGCCTGCAGGGGATGGTCCGGAGGGAAGGCCGCCCTTCGTCCCATCCCGGAACCGGCAGCCGCGAGTTCGGGCTCGACGTCCCGGGCGATGGCGAGGAGTTCATCCAGGCCGGTCCCGTCGTTCCCGGCGAGAGCCACGTACGCCCCGCCCCCGCCGTCGACGATCAGGTCCGTGTAGCGCCGCAGCTCGGTGGCGCCCGAAGCGTCCGGGTCACCCGAGCCGCTGACGGTCCGGAGTTCGAGCCGGGTCCCGTCACCGAACCCGATCTCCGCCGTCTCCAGTCCGTTGGCGTCGCGCCGCCCGTCCCGGACGTGAAAGCCGAACTCGTCGGTGAGCCGCCGCGACAGAGCGTCGAGGTCGCCGACGGCGACAGGTACGTGGTCGAGGCGCAACGAGGAGCCCGGCGCCAGGCAGGCCACCGGGGCACTCTGTGCGAGCACGCCCGAAGCCGTTCCGAGCAGCGCGCCGGCGACCATCGCGACCAGACGTCGCGGATCGGCAGGCGCCTTGCGCGGCCCCTGCCGCGCCCCCGCGTTCGATCGAGTCATGGGAGTTGAGCGGTGGTTCATGCAGACAAGATGTCGCGGGGACGGCGAGGTCGATAGTTTGCCCGCCATGAAACGACCTCGACCCGACGAGCACGGCGACTACTACGCCATCTACATCGACCGCGTGCCGGACGACCGGACCCTCGCCGACGTCCTCGGCGAGGCGCCCGATGCGCTCGATGCGCTTCTCGGGGACCTCCCGCCCGGGCGCGAGAACTTCGCCTACGAGCCCGGCAAGTGGACGTGCCGCGAGGTTCTGGGTCACGTGATCGATGCCGAGCGGCTCTTCGCCTACCGTGTCCTCCACATCGCCCGCGCGGACTCGGCGGAGCTGCCGGGGATGGATCAGGATGAATGGGCCGAGGCCTCGAACGCGGCCGATCGCCCGATCCGCGAACTTCTGCATGAATTTCGGGCGCTTCGCACCGCGAACGCGGCTCTCTTCGGCTCGCTCGACGAGGACGCGCTCTCGCGCCGCGGGGTCGCGAGCGGCGCGGAGTGCACGGTGCGGGCGCTCATCCATATCATCGCCGGTCACGAGCTTCACCATCGGGACGTGCTCAGGGAGCGGTATCTGTGAGGAGATTGAGATGACGGAGGTTACGCTCTTCTACCTGCGCCCCGGCTGAACGAGCTGCAAACGCACCCGTGCGGTGTTCGACGAGACCGGCGCAACGATCGCGGAGGAACGATCCGCCACGAAGGCGCCGCTGACGGATGAGGACGTGCGGGCGCTCCTGGCGACCGCCGAGCGGGTGGTGATCGCCCGGGGCCGGAGTCGGCGCGATCTGGGTCCAGGGGAGACCGAACTCGACGCGCTGAAAGGGCCTACGGGGAAGTACCGCGCGCCGATCGTGCTCGCGGGGACCACGCTCCTGGTCGGCTTCAACGCCGAGGCGCTCGCCGAACTGTAGCGCGCCAGCCGGGATGGCACCGCATCCCGGGACTCAGCGGGCGGTCTGCACCGTGAAGCCGAAGTCCCCCCTGATCGTATGGCCGTCCTGCGCCATGGCCCGCCACATGACCTCGTAGTCGCCGTCCGAGAGCGTCTCGCTCACGTTCAGCACGACGACGCTCGGGTCGTCCTCCTGGGCGGTCGCCGGCTCCAGGTCGAGGGGTTCGCCTCCCTTCGGCAGGAGGCGAACGGACGTCCCGGCCATCTGCGGCGCCTGCGTGAACCACAACGTGATCGTCGGGGGGCTGATCGCGATCGTCTCATCCTTCTCGGGAGACGACTCCTTGAGGGAGAGGTGCGCGCCGACGAAGACGCTCGCCGTCGTCAGCGTGACGATCGCCAGGACGACCGCCCGGTTGCGAATCCATTCCCCCATCGGATTTGTCCCGAGTTCCGGTTAGCTCGTGTGTCGATCTGCGGCCCGACGATGGTGCGTCCACCGCTCACCTCTCGAATACACCTCCGACAGGCTGTCCGTTTAGTCGCGCGGCAACCTCCCCGGGGCGGAAGCGCCGCGGCGCCGAAAACTTGACTCGTTTCGCCCCCGAAAGCAGCTTGATGCACTGATCCGACGTGCCCTTTGGCGGCGCCCGGAATACCTCTGGCGGCATAGCTGTGAAGCGGATCTCTTCTCGACAGCCGCGGGATCTTCGCCGTTTCGGCGTTCGCGCCATCGTCCTCCTTCAGGCCTTGGTGTTCGCCATTCTTCCGGCGGTGGATGCGATGCTCGAAGCCGGGGGGCCGGACGTCGTCGTGCATGTCGAAGGGGAGCCCGGGGAGCACGGCGACCCCGGGCACAGCCACCTGCTGTGCCAGCTGGCTCGCACGGTGTCGCTCGGGTTCCCCCTCCTGATTCCGATCGATCTGTCGCCGGCCGCCGAAACCGGCCCCCACACCCCGGCCGCGCTCGCCTGGCAACGCCGCCCGATCCTGCCCGGCGGAAGCGGTCCCAGAGCTCCGCCTCGAGCCTGAGCCGCTGCCGGGCCGTGGTCCCGGAAGCCCCCCGAGCGTCCCGTGGGAGGCGGATCGCACGTCTCCCAAACACACGTTACCCACTGAAGCGTTTCAGCGCGGTGCGCGGCGCCCTCTCGAGCAGGAGCGGTCGCTGGCGCATCTCGAAGAAGGCAGTCCATGGTGATCAGGCGTCTGGCCGGTCTCATCACGGCCGTACTGGGAATGGCTGTTGGAGCCGCCGATTCGTCCGCGCAGGTTGAGCATGCGGGCGAGATCGAGGGCGTCGTGCGCGATGCCGACTCCGACGAGCCTCTCGCCGGCGCCCTGGTCTCCATCCCTGCGTCGGATCGGACAGCGGTCTCGCACGGCGACGGCATGTTCCATATCCCGGTGCCGGGCCCGCGCATTTACACGCTGCGGGTCGAACGCCTGGGCTACCGCACGGTCTCGCTGGAGGTTGACGCGTCGCTGGAGGAGGTCGTGGTGGTGGAGATGGAAGCCCATCCCATCGCCCTGCCGGATCTCGTGGTCACCGGGTCCGTCGTGGCCCGCGCGGCGAACGAGGTGCTGCGCCCGACCAGCGTCTTCGCGGGGGAGGATCTGCAGCGTCGTCTGGCGGGAACCCTGGCGGAAACGCTGGCCTCCGAGCCGGGACTGGCGGTGAGCAGTATGGGGCCCAGTTCGGTACACCCCGTGATCCGAGGCCTCAGCGGCGACCGCATACTGATGCTCGAGGACGGGGAACGGGTCGGCGACGAGTTTGCGAGCGGCCCCGACCACGCCACGGCGATCGATCCATCGTCTGCGCGCCGCGTCGAGGTGATCCGGGGGCCGGGTGCGATTCTCTACGGCAGCAACGCGCTGGGGGGCGTCATCAACGTCGTCCGCGATGACGTGCCCTCCTCCGTGCCGCACCACCTCACGGGCGCGTTCACCCTGCAGGGACAGAGCGTCAGCAACGCGGCGAGCGGGAGCCTGAATCTCACGTATGGAGTGACGGACCATATTCCCGTGCGGCTGGAACTCGGGCTCCGCAGCAGCGGCGACCTGGAGACGCCGGTCGGACCCCTCCGGAACACGAGCACAGATATTCGGGAGGTTTCCGGAGGCGCCTCCTGGGTGGACGATTGGGGCCATGCCGGCGGGACCTTCCGCTACTACGGCAACGACTACGGCATCCCCGGAGGGTTCGTCGGGGGTCACGAGGCGGGAGTCCGCGTCGAGATGGAGCGGACCGCGACCCGGCTGCGCAGCGTGCTCCGGCCGCGGGGGATCGTAGAGAGCATCGAGGTCGATGCGGGACACACGTGGTACGAGCACCGGGAGATCGAGCCTCCCGACATCCTGGGCACGCTCTTCAAGCGCCAGACGGTGAGCGGTGACGTTCTCGCCCGTCACGGCGGCTGGGGCCCTTTCTCCTCGGGGGCGCTGGGGACGCGGGCTTCCTGGGAGGACTTCGGCTTCGGAGGCAGCCTCTTCACGCCGAACTCCACGCAGACCTCGCTCGCCGTGTTCGCGCTGGAGGAGGTCGATCTGAATCCGATACGCCTGGAAGCGGGCCTGCGCTACGACTGGGTACGCGTGCGGCCCGACCGGGAGGATCCGGTGTCCGACATCGGCCACATCCGGGAGAGGTCGTTCGGTGCGGCATCCGGGTCCCTGGGGGCCCTGGCGCAACTCACGCCGAACTTCACGGTTGGCGCTTCCGTCGCGCGGGCCTTCCGTACGCCGAGCGTCAACGAACTTTTTTCGGAGGGTCCCCACCTGGCGGCCTACGCCTTCGAGGTGGGGAACCCGTCGCTCGAGACGGAGCGCGGGATCGGGATCGACCTGTTCGCCCGCGTTGCGGGAAACCGGCTGAACGCCGAGATGACGTGGTTCCGCAACGCGATCGCGGATTACGTCTTCCCGCTCGAAACGGGCGAGCTGAGCCGGGTGCGCCTGCCGATCTTCCAGTTCCAGGGGGAAGACGCGGTGCTGACGGGATTCGAAAGTGCGCTCGAGTGGGCGCCGGTCGGCGATCTGACCGTGGAGGCCGTGGCTTCGTATGTGCAGGCCAGGATCGAAGCGACGGAGGAACCGCTTCCGCTGATCCCGCCGCTGCAGGCGCGCTTCGCCGTCGGTTACGCGCCTCGCAACTGGTTCGTCGAAGCCGAAACGCGGGTCGCGGCTCGCCAGGATCGGACGGGGGCCTTCGAGACCGCAACCGATGGGTATGCCGTTTTCGACCTCTCCGCCGGACTGCGGATCACGGTCCTGGGGCGGCTGAACGTGATCACCGTACGGGGAGAGAACCTTGGAAACACCGTGTACAGAAACCACTTGTCGCGCGTGAAGGAGATCATGCCCGAAGCCGGGAGATCCATCACCGTGGCCTATCGCGTCGTCTTCTAGCGCGAGCCATCCGCGCCGAACGCGGAACTGCCTCGTGACGGGAGCGAACGGAACATCAACACAACGAGGTGAAGAGAATGAGACACTATCAGCCGAAACTGTCACTCGCCCTGGCGACCGCGGGACTGCTGGTCCTTGCCGCCTGCGGCGACGATGGCCCCATGGAGCCCGATCACGAAGATCACGCCGAGGAAGTCGAGGGCGTGACCCTGTCGCTGAGCGGCCAGACCGTCGCGTCCTATGACGGACACGATGGAGCGTGGACCGGAGAACTCGAGGTCGAGCCGGGCGAGGAAACCGCCCACATCAACGTGCAGTTCACAGACCACGACGGGCACGCAGTGACGCTCGGCAGTGACTTCTACCTGCGGGTGGACGTCGCGAACGAATCGATCGCCGAGTTCGAGCAGGACACGCCCGGCGAGTTCGGGGGACACCTGCACGGCGTGGCGGAGGGCGACACCGAACTGACCTTCAGCCTCATGCACGGCGCGGTCGGGTCGGGACACGCCGACTTCGTCACCGCGCCCCTCCACGTGCACGTGCACGAGCACTAGGCACCATCACGGCGACGGCTGACGCGGCTCAGCCGTTCGCTGAAGTTCGGCAAGCCCTCCCCGCAGCGACTCCCGGGGAGGGCTTGTCTTTGCTCGCTTGACCGCCGGATCGGGTGCGGCTCAGGTTCACCACTCGTGTGCCGCCGCCCGTAAACGGCCGCGTCGCCAGTCGACGGTCCTACTCCTATTGAGAGGTTTCGATGAGCAGAGCGCGCTCAACATCCCAGGCGCCGCCGTCCACGTTCCGCTTCACCTCCCTCCTCCTCGCGCTCGGCGTCGCCGTCGCGGGGTGCGCGGAAGGCGGCGGAAGCGCCGCGAACGGCGCCGAGTGGAAGAACATCGCCGGCAACGACATGGGCCAGCGCTACTCCTCTCTCGACCAGATCGACGCGGAGAACTTCGGGGATCTCGGGATCGCGTGGATCTGGGACGGGTCGGACTACCCGGCCGTGAACGCGCGCGCCACGCCGATCTACGTCGACGGGATGCTGATCTCCGTGGCGGGCGAGAAGCGGCACACGTACGCGATCGACGCGGGCACCGGGGAGAAGATCTGGGAGTACGTCGAGCCCGAAACCTTCCGCTGGGAATACTCGATGCGGAAGAACCACGGGAAGGGCGTCGCGTACGGGGAGATCGACGGTCGCGCGGTCGTCTACATGGTGAGCCCGGCCTTCTTCCTGCACGCGCTGTGGGCCGACACGGGCGAGCACGTGGAGGGCTTCGGCGGGCCCGTCAGCGTCCCGGGCTTCCCCGAGTCGGGGGTCGTCGACCTGCTCGCGGGGCTGGGGCACGAGTTCGACCCGTACCACGGCATCCCGCTCGAGACCGGCTACATCACGAGTTCGTCGCCCCCGATCGTCGTCAACGGCGTGATCGTGGTCGGGAACTCCGCCGAGCAGGGCTACAACCAGTCACGGCGCGAGAACGTGCCGGGCGACATCCTCGGCTACGACGCTCGCACGGGCGACTTCATGTGGAAGTTCAACGTCCTCCCCGGCCCGGGCGAGTTCGGACACGAGACCTGGGAAAACGACGCCTGGGAATGGACCGGCGACATCTCCTCGTGGGCGCCGCTCTCCGCGGACCAGGAGCGGGGCATCGTCTACATCCCGACCAACGGGGCCACGATGGACTTCTGGGGCGGCTTCCGGCCGGGAGACAACCTGTTCTCCACAAGCTTGATCGCGCTCGATGTGCAGACGGGAGAACGGGTTTGGCACTATCAGCTCGTGCACCACGACATATGGAATTACGACACGCCGCAGATCCCCGTGCTGATGGACGTGACCGTCGATGGCGAGGACATTCCAGCGGTCGTACAGGTCACGAAGCAGGCCTTCGCGTACACGTTCAACCGGGAGACGGGCGAGCCGATCTGGCCCATCGAGGAGCGGCCGGTGCCGGAGGGTCTCATGCCGGGCGAGGCGCTCTCGCCGACGCAGCCGTTCCCGACCTGGCCGGCGCCGTACGACATGCAGGGGCTGACGCACGACGACCTGATCGACTTCACGCCGGAACTGCGGGAAGCCGCGATCGAGGCGCTCGACGACTATGTGATCGGGCCGCTGTTCACGCCGCCGCTGCACCGGGACAACGATCTCGGCAAGATGGCGTCGATGTGGTGTCCGGGAGACGTGGGCGGCACGAACATCGACGGGACGCCGGCGGCGGATCCGGAGACGGGCATCCTCTACGTGACGTCGCAGAAAGGGTGCGGGTCGCGGATCATGGTGCCGGGTGAGGAGCGTGACGCCCGGGAGCCTGCGCAGACGGGGACGACGATCACGAAGTTCGCGGTCGGCGGGTTCGCGGGGGTTCGGCGGGTGCAGGGGCTGCCGCTCTTCAAGCCCCCGTACAGCCGGATCACGGCGATCGACATGAACACGGGCGAACACCTGTGGTGGATCCCGGTGGGAGACACGCCGAACAGCGTGCTCGAGCACGACGCGCTCCAGGGCATGGACATCCCGAATACGGGCACGGGGCGGCAGGCGGCGCAGATCGTCACGAGCACCCTGCTCATGTACACGGGGGAGGGGAGCGATGGGACCTCCTACCTGTTCGCCGTGGACAAGGCGACGGGCGAGCGACTCGGCCGCGTCGAGCTTCCGGCGCTGCCGCGGTACGGGATGATGACCTACATGCACGAAGGCAGGCAGCACGTCGTGATCCAGGCTCCCAACACCCTGGTGGCGCTGCGCCTCGCCGACTGATGCGCGGGACCGCATGAGTCGTCGCCTATTCGTCGGGCTCGCGGTGGCTGCGCTCTCTGCCGGGGTGGCGGCGCCGGCCGCGGCACAGCGGATCAGCGGAACCGTGCGGGAGACTGATGGCGGCCGACCCATCGCGGGCGGCTTCATCAGCCTGCTGGACCGCGAGGGCGAGGCCGTGGAAGCCGACTTCACGGCGGCCGATGGGATCTTCTCGTTCACGGCGCCCGGTCCCGGCCGGTATCGGATCCGCGTCGAGCGTATCGGATACGCGAACTGGATCACGGAGCCCTACGAGGTGACGGCCGGGCATCCGCTCGCGGTCACGGTGGAAGTCCCGCCGGATCCCGTCCGGCTCGGCGACCTCCGCGTCGAGGTCACCGGATCCTGCCTGGACGATCCGAGCGAGGGGGCCGCCCTCGCCACGGTCTGGGAGGAGGCGCGCAAGGCGCTCGAGACCGCGGTGTGGGCGGAGGGCCGGGGCGAGCTCACGTTCACACTCCGGGAGTACCAGCGCACGCTCGATCCGCGCCATCTCACGACGCTGGAGGCGGAGAGTCGCACGCGGCGGCACGTCCGACTGCCCCCCTTCCGGAGCCTGCCGGCCCGCCGGCTCACGACGTCCGGCTACGCGCGCGTGGACCGGGACTCCGCCGTCTTCTACGCACCGGATGCGACGGTGCTGCTGTCGCCGGAGTTCCGGGACACCCAGTGTTTCGGGCTCGACCGCGAAGAGGTCGACGGCGAACCGATGCTCGGCATCACGTTCCGCCCGCGGCGGGGGCGCGACGTGATCGACATCGAGGGCACGCTCTGGCTCAACGAGGAGAGCGCCGAACTGCGCCGCGTGCAGATCCGGTATCGCAACGTCCCAATGCCACGGAACGCGCAAAGGCGGTACATCGGCGCGGATCTCACGTTCGACCGCCTGCCGGACGGTCCGTTCTACGTCCGCGACTGGTGGGTGCGGTTCCCGATCGGGAGCCGCAGCACACGCTTCCGGGCGGGTCTGTCCGCCCGTCCGGATCCGGTGCTGGTCGCCTATCGCCAGGCGGGCGGTACGGTGACGGACGCCTTCGCGGGCGGCATCGCGTTCGAGGTGGGCGAGGGCGCGGTCACGGGCGTGCTGCGGGACAGCGTGAGCGGCGAGCCGCTCGCGGGCGCGGAAATCGTCGTCCGGGACTGGGACGACGCCGCGGCCTTCCTGCCCCGGCCGGAGGCCGCGGACGTGCCCTTCAGCGCGGTCACGGACCAGGCGGGCGGCTTCGAGGTGGCGGGGCTTCCGGATGGCGTCTACGCGCTGGGAGTCGACCACCCGAAACTCCAGGCCGCGGGAGTGCGGCTCAACGAGACGCGCGTGGTCGTCGAGGACCGGACGAGCGAGCCCCTGCAGCTGTGGACGCCGTCCGGAGACGCGCTCTTCGCGCGCATCTGCCCGGGTTCGTCGCCCTACGGGAGTGCGGGCGCCGTGGTCGGCTTCGCACGCGATGCCGCCACGGGGCTCCCGGTGCCGGACATCGAGGTCGAGGTTGTGTGGCGGGTGCGTCGTCTCCAGGGCACGGCGCGCAGCGCGTCCATCTCGGAACAGTCCCGATACGCGGGTGGCATGTCCGACGAGCGGGGCCGCTTCGCGATCTGCGGCGTCCCGCTCGGCGAGGCCGCCTTCCTGCGGCCAACGGGCGCGGAGAAAGCTGTGGAATTCGAGCTGGTCACCCGCGTCGCGTGGCGCGACGTGCTCGTCGAACCGTAAACCCCCCGCCGCTCCCGTCCTCCCGCGGCTCCGGTGGTCGGTCGGCGGACGGCGCGACTTCGGCTGCGTCCTTTCCATGCCTCGTTCGTCTTATGGGGCGGAGGAGGGGGACAGGATCCGATATAGAGACCAAAGGGAGGCTTCCGACATGCGACTGCAACTTGCACTCAACGTGCGGGACATCGATGAGGCAGTGGACTATTACGGCAAGCTCTTCGGTGCCGCCCCGCACAAGCGCCGCGCCGGCTACGCCAACTTCGCCATCGACGAGCCGCCTCTGAAGCTCGTGCTGTTCGAGAACCCGGACGCGGCGGAGCGCGTGAACCACCTGGGCGTGGAGGTGTTCGACGACGCGCGGGTCCGCGAGGCCGGACACCGGCTGGAGGCCGCCGGGATCCTCAGCGAGACCGAGGAGGAGACGGTGTGCTGTCATGCGACGCAGACGAAGGTCTGGTCCGACGAGCCGCAGGGCCTGCGCTGGGAGTGGTACCGGGTCACGGACGACACGCCGGACGGCGAAGCGCTGATCGCGCCAGCCGCGGCCGCGCCTTCGGCGGCCGCCTGTAGCGACGAATCCGAGACCTGCTGTGCCTGAACCCGCGTCGCGGGCTTTGCCCGCCTGGTCCGAGTTTCAGCGGCGCATGCGACGCTTTGTGGGGGGCCGCGTCGAGCCGGCGTGGGTTGATGATGTGACCGGCGACATCGTCGTGCGGCTGCTGCAGCGTCAGGACAGTCTCGCGGAGGCGCGGGATCCGCTCTCCTGGACCTACCGGGTCGCGGCCAACGTGATCGCCGACCATCACCGGCGCCGTTCCGTCGAACGGCGGACCTTGGCGCAACTCGGTGCCGAAGTTCGTGCGCCCGATCCGGGCGCGGACGGCGGCGACCACGAGGCGACGCGGCGGGATCTGGAGGCCTGCCTTCTGCCTTTTGCGCTCGAACTGCCGTCGAAGTACGCCGAGGCCCTTCTGATGACGTACTTCCGGGGCTGGAGCCAGGTCGAGGCGGCGGAGCGGCTGGGATTGAGCGTGTCGGGCATGAAATCGCGCGTACAGCGGGCGCGGGCGATGCTGAAGCGGCAACTCCTGGACTGCTGCGACTTCGAGCTGGACCGGCGCGGCGCGGTGATCGACATGCGCCCCCGCGAAGCGCGCCTGGACGGGGGCCGCGGCCGGAGTACCGCCGAAGGGGCCGGCGGGTGAGAGTTGCGGTCGTCGGCGGCGGCGTCATCGGGTTGTGCGTCGCGCACTACCTCGAGCGTCGCGGGGCCGAAGTCGTCCTCCTGGAGCGCGATCGGATCGGAGGGGGGTGTTCGGAGGGCAACGGCGGATGGGTCTGTCCGTCGATCTCCCGCCCGCTGCCGGCTCCGGGGATGACGCTGACCTCGCTCCGCTGGATGCTCCGGTCGGGCAGCCCCCTCTACATCAAGCCGTCGGCCATGCCCCGGCTCATGGGTTGGCTGTGGGCCTTTCGCGGTCACTGCAACGCCGAGAGCTACCGCGCGGGCGTTGCCGCCCTCGCGGGGCTGAACGCCGCGACGGACCGGTTGTACCGCGGTCTCGTGGACGAGGGCATGGCATTCGAGCGCGCCGAGAGCGGGACCATCCTCGCCTACGACGATGAGCGCGAACTCGCGCAGACCCGGGCGCTGCTGGCGAGACTGGGAGAGGCACGCGTGGGGCCCGTGGACATCCTCGGCCGCGAGGCCCTCGCGGAAGCGGAGCCGGATCTGCGGGGCGGCCTGATCGGCCTGCGGGTGCGCGGCGACACGCACGTGCGCCCGGAATCGCTGTGCGCCGAGCTTGCCGCGAGCCTGGAGGCGCGCGGCGTGGAGATCCGGACGGGAGAACGTGTCCTGGGCTTCACGGGGAAGGGCGACCGTGTCCGTGCGGCGATCGCCTGGGCCGCTCGAGGCGGCGACGCAGCCGACGGGTGGCCGGTGAGGATCGACGCGGATGCCTTCGTGCTTGCCGCGGGAGCCGAAACCCCCGTTCTGGCGGAGTCCCTGAGGGCGAAGCTCCCCGTGCAGGCGGGGAAGGGCTACAGCATCACCGTCAGGAACGCGCGGGTCGGGCTCTCGCAGCCCCTGCACGTGACTCCGGCGCGGATCGGCTTCACGCCGTTTCGCGGGGCGGTGCGCACGATCGGGACGATGGAGTTCTCCGGCTTTAACCTGCGTCTCGACCGGAGGCGCATCGCGATCCTCGAGCGGGCCGCGCGGCGCTACCTGCCGGGGGCGCTGGAGGGCGCGGAGCGCGTCGACTGGGTGGGCATGCGGCCCGTGACGCCGGACGGCCTCCCAGCCATCGGCCGGCTGCCCGGTCTCCCCAACGTGTACGTCGCCACGGGACACCAGATGCTCGGCGTCACGCTGGCCCCCTCGACCGGCCACGCGCTCGCGCAACTCATGCTCGATGGAGGATCGGACATCGACCTCGCACCCTTCGACCCCGCGCGCTTCGCCTGACCCCGCCGAAACGTCACTCCGGTCGCCGGCCGAAAGGGTGTTCTCCGAACACTAAACGAGCGATTGCAGCCCTGTAGCGGCGACCGCATCGTGGAGCCCGTCGCCCATGGTGGTCGACCATACGGAGCTGGATGGACGATGGCACCTCTTCGACTCGGCGCACAGCCCGGGGCGCGAGCCCCGCATCCTCGCCGTTGCCGCGTCCTGTTCCTCGCGCCGCTGCTGGCTGCAGGGTGCGGAGACGGCGAACCCGGCACCGCGCCGCCGGGGGCGCCCGTACCCACCACCCTGGCGATCACTCCCTCGTCCGCGGTTCTGGCCGCCCTGGGACAGACGGTGCAACTGACGGCGACCGTCCGCGACCAGACCGGCGCCGTCATGCCCGGCATCGGCGTGAACTGGGCGAGCACCGACGGCCGAATCGTGACGGTCGATCCCGCCGGGCTGGTAACGGCGGTGAGCAACGGAGCCACGAACATCACGGCCACGGTGCAGGGCGGCGGCGCCTCCGGAGGCGCCGCCATCACGGTTTCGCAGGCGGTCACCGCGCTGACGGTGTCACCCGATCAGGCCGCGGTCGACGCGCTGGAAACGCTCCAACTGACCGCGCAGGCCCTGGATGCGAACCAGCACCCGGTCGCCGGGGTGGGCTTCTCGTGGCACTCTGATGACGAGTCGGTGGCTACCGTCAGCGCCGACGGTCTGGTGACCGCGGTAGCACCGGGATCGGTAGTGATATCCGTGCAGGTGTCGAGCGCCGCCCTCACCGCGACCGCGCGGATCGTTGTGAAGGTGTCCGAGAGGTTTGCCCTCGTGGCGCTGTACAACGCCACCGGAGGCTCGCGCTGGACGCGAAGCGGCAACTGGCTGACGGACGCGCCGACCGACCAATGGCACGGAGTGACCGCCGACGCGGAGGGCCGGGTAACCGGACTGGATCTCTCGGGCATCGGCCTCGAGGGCCGTTTGCCGGAAGAGTTCGCGCACCTCACGAACCTCCGGCGTCTCAACCTGTCGTACAACCGGTTGACCGGGGAAATCCCGGCATATCTGGCGGAGTTCACGGAGCTCGAGGAACTCGGCCTCGCCGTAAACGAGTTCACGGGCCCGATCCCGGTCGAGCTGTCCGGCCTCACCCGCCTGAGAGTACTGGACCTCTCCAACGATCTGTTCGCGGGTCGGAACCGGCTCACCGGACCGGTTCCGCCCGAACTCGCCCAACTGAGCGATCTCGAGGTGCTGGATCTCGCCTTCAACACCCTGACCGGCCAGATTCCGTCGGGACTCGCGGGCCTGCGGAACCTCACGGTTCTCGACATTGAGCAGAATGACCTGAGCGGCCCCATTCCGCCGGATCTTGCCACCCTCTCCGGCCTTGTGGTTCTCTCGCTCGCCGGCAATCGACTCACCGGCGCCATTCCTTCGGCGCTCGGAGACCTCTCCAATCTCGGCGACCTGAAGCTCCACATGAATCAACTGTCCGGGCCGATCCCGTCCAGCCTGGGGAAACTCGGTCGCCTGGCTCGGTTGTCCCTGTGCTGCAATGCGTTTACCGGCTCGATCCCGCCCGAATTGGGCAACCTCTCGTCCGTTGCGTTTCTCGGACTTCAGGTCAACGAGTTGTCCGGCTCCGTGCCGTCCGAGCTTGGAAGGCTTTCGGCCCTCCGGCACCTGTACCTGTTCACAAACTCGGACTTGCGCGGGCCGCTCCCGCAGGAACTCACGAGTCTGCGACTGACCACGTTCGACTGGATCTTCACCGGCCTGTGTTCTCCCCCCAACGCCGAATTCCAGAATTGGCTCGGGAGCATTCCCCGCGGCCAGGGTGAAGGCGTCTGCCCGAGTTCGGAACCGTAAACCTTCCCGCACGCTCCACGCGACTTCGCGATCCGCGATCCGGGTTGACCGTTTGCGTCGTTCCACGGACACTGTGGGCACCCGGATTCCCCGTACCGAGGCCAGCCGAGTGAGCAAATTCGACGACCTTCGCGCCCACCTGCGGGCGATCCGCACGCTCACCAGCGGGGTGACGCGCGGGCTGCCGGTCCTCGAGGCGGCGGCGGACCCCTACGATCTTTTCCGCGACTGGTTCCGGGATGCCGAGGCCTCGGGGCTGCTCCTGCCCGAGTCGATGGCGCTCGCCACGGCGACCGGAGACGGGCGGCCTTCGGTGCGGATGGTCCTCGTGAAGGGCGTCGGGCCCGACGGCTTCCGTTTCTTCACCAACTACGGCAGCCGCAAAGCCGTGGAACTGGACGACAATCCGCAGGCTTCGCTCTGCTTCCACTGGTCCGTGCTCGAGCGGCAGGTGCGCGTTGAAGGGCGTGTCGAGCGCCTCTCGGCGGAAGACTCGACGGCCTACTTCGCGACGCGCGACCGCGGGAGCCAGATCGGCGCGTGGGCTTCCGCACAGAGCCGCCCGATCACCGATCGCGCCGGGCTCGAGGCTCAGGTGGCGGAGGCGGAGGCCCGGTTCGAGGGGAGGGACGTGCCACTCCCCGACTTCTGGGGCGGATACATCCTCGTCCCCGACCGGATCGAGTTCTGGCAGGGTCGCGCCAACCGGCTGCACGACCGTCTCGAATACACGCCGCGCCACGAACCGCCCGACGGAAGCTGGAAGATCACCCGCCTCCAGCCGTGAGCGCGTGGCCGGCCGGTCGCCGATCGATGGGCCGCTAGCTCAGGAGGCCGAGTCCGGCGAGGACGACGAGCGCGACCGCGACCGGCACGACGAAGCGCATCACCGGACCCCAGGCGGCGGTGATCCGGAACCGCCCCGCCCCCTGGTTCGTCTCCGCGCGGAACCGTTCGAACCCCCACGCGACGGCGACGTAGAGGGAGATCGCGAGCCCGCCCACGGTGAGGAAGATGTTCCCCGACACGTAGTCGGCGAGTTCGAACAGGCCGCGGCCGCCGACCTGAAGCGCCGCCCACGGTCCGGCGCCGAGAGCCAGGGGCACGCCCGCCAGCACGACGAGCGCGAGCACGACCCAGAGCGACCGCCGGCGGCTCCAGCCCAGCGAGTCCATCGCGCTCGCGGTGAGCGCTTCGATGAGCGCCAGACCGGAGGTGAGCCCCGCGATGAACACGAAGAAGAAGAAGAACGCCGCCGCCACGTCTCCCGCCGGCAGCCGGCCGAAGAGCCCCGCCATCGTGACGAACAGCAGTCCGGCGCCCTGGTCCGGCTCCATATTGAACGCGAACAGGGCGGGGAACATCACGAACCCGGCGAGGATCGCGGCGATCGTGTCGCAGGCCACGATGGAGGCCGCGCTGCCGGGGATGTCGCTGTGGCGGGGATGGAGGTAACTCCCGAACACGAACGCCCCCATCATCCCCACGCCGATCGAGTAGAACGCCTGCCCCAGCGCCGCGAGCCACGTTCCGGGCCCGATGGCCGAGAAGTCGGGCGCGAGATACCAGCGAACGCCTTCCCACGCCCCCTCGAACTGGAGCGAGACGATCGCCAGCCCGACAAGGAAGAAGAAGAGCAGGGGGATGAGCAACCGCGCCGCGCGCTCGACCCCGCGGCGCAATCCGCGCGCGATGATGAGGCCCGTCAGCAGCATCACCGGGATCGAGTAAGCCAGGACCTCGCCCGGGCGGCTCGTGAAGGCCGCGAATGACTCCGCCGCCGCCTGCACGCTCCCCGCTCCGAAGCCGCCGCGTAGCGCGCGGATGAAGTAGGCCGCGATCCAGCCCATGATGAGCTGGTAGTAGGACATGATGAGGAACGCGGCGCCCGCGCCGAGCCAGGCGATCGCGCGGAAGGGGCTGCGTCCCGCGAGCTTCCGCATCCCGGCCAGCGGTGTCGCCTGCGCGCGCCGCCCGAGGCTGATCTCGGCGGTGAACAGCGGGATCCCGATGAGGACCGCGAGCAGGATGTAGATGAGGAGAAACGCGCCCCCCCCGTTCTCGCCGGCCAGGTAGGGGAATCTCCAGATATTGCCGAGTCCCACCGAGAATCCGGTGGTCGCGAGGATGAAGCCCAGCGGGCTTCCCCAGCGTTCGCGCGTTGCGTTCATTCCCTACCCTGGCAGTCCGTGGCAGAAGGCCCTGCATCGGCGCCCCTGCCGAGTGCGGGGGCGGCGGTGGCTCGCCCTCCGAGGCGTTCCCAGAGTAACCTGTCCGTGATCGAACGTGCGATGCCGGGCCGGACTGTGGTGCGGAACTGCCGGAAAGGAGCGGCGCCTGAAGTACGATCTTCCTACGCTGCGCGGGGATCTGTTCGGCGGTATCACGTCGGCCGTGATCGCGCTGCCGGTGTCGCTGGCCTTCGGCGTCGCCTCGGGGCTGGGGGCCGCCGCCGGCCTTTACGGGGCGATCGCGGTGGGCTTCTTCGCGTCCGTCTTCGGCGGCAACCGGTTCCAGATCTCCGGTCCCACGCCAGCCATGACCGTCGCCATGGCGGTCATCGTGACGACGCATGCTTCGACGCTTGGCGAAGCTTTCACCGTCGTCGTGCTGGCGGGGCTGCTGCAGACCGCGCTGGGCCTGCTGCGGACGGGCCGTTTCGTCGTGTACACGCCCTACGCCGTGATCTCCGGGTTCATGTCGGGGATCGGCATCATCGTCATGTTGATCCAGATCCTGCCCTTCCTCGGCGCACCCACGGCGGCGGGCGGTCCCATGGCTGCGGTGCGGGCGCTCCCGGAAGCCGTGGCGAACCTGAACGGCGGCGCCCTCATCATCGGTGCGGCGACCCTCGCGGTGAGCATCTTCTGGCCGCAGCGGCTGTCCCGGCTGCTGCCCAGCCCGCTCGTCGCCCTCCTCGCGGGGACCGCCCTGGGAGTTTTCTGGCTCACCGATGTGCCGACCATTGGCGCGATCCCCACCGGGCTGCCGGAACTGCAGTTGAGTCTGCCTTCCGCGAGCTTCCTCGCCCGCGCCTTCCATCCGGCGCTCGTCCTCGCCCTCCTCGGCTCCGTCGACAGCCTGCTCACGTCGCTCGTGGCCGACTCGCTGACCGGCACGCAGCACGACTCGAACCGCGAACTGGTCGGCCAGGGGATCGGCAACACGATCGCGGGTCTGTTCGGCGGGTTGCCGGGGGCGGGGGCCACGATGGGGACGGTCGTCAACATCCGCGCCGGCGGCCTCACGCGGATGTCAGGCGCCCTGCGTGCGATCCTGCTGCTGGGAGTTCTGCTGGGCCTGGGCCAGTACCTGGAGCCGATTCCCCATGCCGTACTCGCGGGCATCCTGATCAAGGTCGGGTGGGACATCATCGACTGGCCCCTCCTGGCCCACCTGCACCGCATTCGGCGCGACCACCTGTTCGTGCTGCTGCTGACACTCGCCCTGACGGTGTTCGTCGACCTCGTGACGGCCGTGGCCATCGGCCTCATCGTCGCGGGCATGGCGCACGCGCGGCAGATCGAGAGCCTCGAACTCGACAACGTGCTCTCCGTGCCCCTGCTGGACCGGGTGTTCTTCGAGGGCGCCGAGGGCGCGGACGCGGTGGACGAGTACTCGGCCCGGGTCGGCCTCGTCGCGCTCCGGGGCGCCTTCACCGTCGCGTCTTCCCACAAGCTGGTGAACGTGATCGGGAAGGACATCAAGGACCACGAGATCGTCATCTTCGACTTCTCCGACGCGAAGTACCTGGACGACAGCGCCGCCATGGTCATACGTCAACTGCTCGGCGTCGCCGAGAAGAGCCACACCCGGGTGATCGTGATGGCGGTGTCCGGTTCCGTCGAGAAGACACTGGATACGCTCGACATCCTCGCGGGGCTGCCCGAGGGCCATGTCGTCGACACCATGGACGAGGCGCGCGAAGTCGCGCTTGAACTGCTGAACCGCTGACGAGGAGGATCGAGATGGGCAGGGTTCTTCTGGCGGCGGTCGCCTTCGCCGGAGTGGCGGGAACGGGCAACGGCCTAATGGGGCAGGACGTACCGCTCGCCGCTGACTTCCCGGAGGTATACCGCGTGGGCGGGTTCGACGCGCCCGAGTGGGCGGAGTTCGCCGTGCCGCCCGACGTGCGCTTCGATGCGGCGGGCCGACTCTACGCCATGGAAGGGTTCCTGGGCTCCGGTTCCGTGGTGGTGATCGACACCGACGGAACCCTGGTCCGCGCGGTCGGTCGCCCCGGCGAGGGGCCGGGCGAGATCAACCGGCCCACCGGGTTCGCGGTCTGGCGGGATGGGCGCCTCGCCATCGCCGATATGGGGCATCGCGCCTACCAGATCTTCGGCCCGGACGGCGAGTTCGAACGGTTCGTGCGCGCGGGAAGCGTCAGCGACCCGTTGGGCGGCGCGGGCAGCATGGGCTCGAAGCTTCGACCCGATCCGGCCGGGCTGTCGCTCATCGCTCAGGGGCCCCCGTCGGGAGTCGGCGCGCTCACGGACCTGTTCGGTGAACTCCTCGGAGCGGAGGCGCCGGGCGAGGAACGTGTCGACGACCGCGGGCTCGAGCGGCTGGATCTTCGGGGAGAGGCCGTGTCCCGCGAGCCGATCCTCGAGGGCTGGCGTCCGTCCACCGCGGGGGCCGAGCCGCCGGAACTCTCTCTCGACGACCTGACGGAGCCGGCAGGCATGCTCACGATGATGATGAGTGGCCAGCGGTGGTTCGAACCCGGGTTTCTCTGGGATGTGCTCCCCGACGGCGGGATCGCCTACTCCGATTCCACCGCGTACGAGATCAAGGTGACGGATGGGGCCGGACGGGCGATCCGGCGGTTGAGTCGGGACCTGCATCCCGAGCCCGTCACGCGCCGGATCCGAGAGGAGGTCCGCGAGCGTCGGCTTCGGGACCTTGAGGAGGGGAGCGACCTCGGCGCCGGCTTCCGTGCCGGCAGCGGCGGGAACGAGATCCCGGCGGGCATCCGGGAGGCGACGACGGAAGCGATGCGGACGCAAATCGAGGATCGCGAATTCCATGATGTGATCCCCGTCCTTACGGCGCTGCGCGCGACATGGGACGGCGCCGTCTGGGTGGAGCGAGTGGGGGAGGAACCGTGGGTCGAGTTCGGACCCATAGACGTGATGCGCGCGGACGGCGAGTACGTAGGGACGTTCGCGCCCGGCGCCACGAGGATGCCGGACGCGTTCGGGCCCGACGGTCTCGTCGCCTTCGTGGAACTCGACGAACTCGACATCCCGAGCGTCGTCGTCCGGAGGCTGCCCGTCAAAGTCCGATGAGACGGGTCAGCGGGGCGGGCCGATGCCGAGGGACAGCGTGACGGCGCTCGCCGAATATCCGTAGTCGAGCAGGATGCCGGGGATCTCCACGGTCCACTCGGTCAGCGACCGGGAGTAGGCGAGGCGCAGGTCCACGAGCCAACGGCGGTTCAGCGTCAGGCCGACGCCGACGGATGACGGCCAGCGGGCGCGCCGCTCGCGCCGTTCGCCGAGTTCATCCGTCTCCGGGTTGACCCCGCTCGTCGCGAATTCGGTCCACATGCGGCGGATCCCGCCGAACACGTAGCCCCGTGTCGAGCCGCCTTCGGGGTTGAGTCCGACGAGCACGTTGACCCCGAGGCCGAACCGGTCGCGGAGGTCCCAGGCGCCGGGCCATACATCGTGCGGTTCGCCGTTCGGGGTGGGTTCGATCGTCCCTTCGATCTTCCCCCGGCCGGCGAGCACCCCCTCGAACTCCATGCCCGCGAGCAGCCCGCCGAGAACGCGCGTGTGGAGTCCGAGAGAGGGGCTGACGGCGAGTGTGGCCCCGGAGGCCGTCGTGGCGCTCTCGCTCGATCCGCCGCCCGCCGTCACACGCTTCGAATGCTCCGCCGAGAGCCAGCCCGCTTCGGGCGCCAGCCGAAAGAACACCTCGGACTGGGCGCGGGCCGGCGGCGCGGCCAGCAGGGAGAGGCAGATGACGAGGGTTGTGGGTGCGGCGAACCGGGTCACTGCGGCGCCGGCCCTCCGGTCGCGGCGACCACGCCGCAGTTGGTGAGCAGACGCTGCGCGTCCGCCTTGCCGGAGTCGGATGGCCCGAGTTGGTTCTCGCCCTGTTCCTCGTCGTCGTCGAGTCCGGCCAGGAGTCCGATGTCGTGGTCGGCGATCCGCGAGGCGACGACGCGTATGTGCGTATTGCCCGTGGCGGGATTGTCGAACACGCTCGCCGTGAGGACGTCGTGATGCGCGGCTCCGGTGAAGAGCTCCTGGACCACGCCGGACGTCTGCCGGCGACCCCGCACGAACCCGGCCTCGAGGTTGCCGTCCTCGATCGTGTAGTCCATCAGGTTCAACTGCGCGACCGCGCACTGATAGGCGGTTTCCAGCCCCGGCGGCGCGACGCCCTGGAAGGAGACGGGCGCGGTGGCGCAGCCCGCGAGCAGTAGCGCCAAGAGCGGAACGACACGGTGTGTGGTTCGGTTCATGGTTCCTCCATCTTCGCAGCATCTTCGCAATCCGGGGCGTCCGATGCCAGTACGCCGTACGCTTCTCCGCGTACGCCTTCCACACGACTGACGCGCTCGCGGCGTCACTTTCGAGCCTGCTTGCCGCGCGTGGCCGGGGGCGGCGGGCCGGAGGTCCCGGCCGGACGCTGGCGTGAGCAGCGGATCTCGCATCAGTTTGGGGCGATGCGAGACTCACGCAAATCACGGGGGGATGAGATGTCCGAGATGAATCGTCGCGGTTTCATCGGTCGAGGCCTGAGCCTGGGCGCGGCAGCCGCCGTCGCGGGAGCCGTACCCGCGCGAGCGTCGGCGAGCGGATCCAGACCGTCTCTGTCGTCGAGCGGACGGGCGACGACGCCGATGATGATCACCAGCCACACGAACGACACGGGCCGGCGGGCGGCCGCGGCGTCGTGGCAGATCCTTTCGGGCGGCGGCACGGCGATGGACGCGGTCGAGCGCGGCGCGAACATCATCGAACTCGACCCCGATGAGACGAGCGTCGGCTGGGGCGGCCTGCCGAATGCCGAGGGCGTCGTGCAACTCGACGCGTCCGTCATGGACGGAGCGACGTACAACGCGGGCTCGGTCGCGGGCATCGAGGGGATCCGCACCCCCGCGTCGGTGGCGCGGCTCGTGATGGAGCGCACGGACCACGTCATGCTGATCGGCGACTACGCGCAGCGCTTCGCGGTGGGCTTCGGCTTCGAAGTCCAGGAGCTGATGACGCCGAAGTCGCGGGAGATCTGGCTCCGCTGGCGTGAGCGGCTGTCCGATACGGACGACTGGGGACCCCCGGACCACCTGCGGCGTCCGCGCGACGGCTCAGACGGCGGCGGGCTGGACGAGGCAGAGCAGTGGGCGGAACTGCTCGATCTGCCGGGCCGCGACGGTCCCGACCGTGACTACGTCCTGGCCGAAGCGCTCCTGCACCGCTACGGGACGACAAACGTGCTCGCGGTCGACGCGCAGGGGAACGTCTCGGGCATCACGACGACGAGCGGGCTCGCCTGGAAGGTCCCGGGCCGCGTGGGCGACTCGCCGATCATCGGCGCCGGGCTCTACGTGGACAACGACATCGGCGCCGCCGCCGTGACGGGGCGGGGCGAGGACGTGATCAAGTCGTGTGCCGGGTACTACGTCGTCTCGCGGATGGGCGCGGGGCGCACGCCGCAGCAGGCCTGCGAGGACGCGGTCGCGATGATCCGGCACAAGTACCGGAGCGTGAATCCGGACTTCATCCCGTCCGAGAAGTTCGTCGCGATCAACAAGGACGGCGACTACGGCTGTGCGTGGATGCCCTTCCGCGACACGCCCCCCCGCATGACCGTGGCGAACGCGGACGGGGTCCAGACGTATGAGGGGGTGAGCGTCGCCGACTGAAGAGGCGCCCGACCCGGGCCCCGCGTCCGCCGTGTCCGAAGCGACGGTGATCGTCAGGGAAGCGGGCCTCGAGGATGTCGACCGCCTCGCGCCGCTGTTCGACGGATACCGCCAGTTCTACCGGCAGCCGGCGGACCTGGAGGGCGCCCGCCGGTTCCTGGCCGAACGTCTCGGGGCCGGAGAGTCGCGCGTCTTCGTGGCGGAGACCGCGGACGGCTGGCCCCTGGGGTTCGTGCAGTTGTTCCCGTCCTTTTCCTCCGTGTCGATGAGGCGGCTCTGGATCCTCAACGATCTCTTCGTCGCCCCGGACGCGCGCCGGTCCGGGGTCGCACGCGTTCTCATGGACCGCGCGCGCGAGCTCGCGGTCGAAACCGGCGCCAAGGGTCTCATCCTCGAGACCGAGTCGCACAACGCGCCCGCGAAGCGACTGTACGAGGAACTGGGCTGGGCGCTCGACGGCACCGACCACTACGAGTTGCTCGTGTGAGCCCCCGGGTCAACACGTCGCTGCGCGCGGCGGCTCCGGCGGTTCTGCTGCCCGCGCTGGCGGTTTTTGCGTCCGCCGCGGGGTCGGCGAACGGACCTGCGGATGAAAGCTCCGCCGATGACGGATCGGGCCGGGAACTGCGACTGTCCCTCTCGACCGGCGATGAGGCGCCGACCGCCGCCACGCCCGTCGTCCTCGAGCTGACCGGTACGAACGACGGCCAGGCCACGCTCATCCTCGATTTCCCTGACGGACAGCGCTTTGACTTCGAAGTGATCTCGGAGGATGGGGCCGTCGTCTGGCGGTGGGCGGAAGGCCGATTCTTCGCCCAGGTCCTGGGGCGCGAGACGATGGAGCCCGGTGCCTCGCTACGCTGGGCCGGGAGAATCGAAGCCGGGCTGCCGGCGGGTGCCTACCGCGTCCGCGCCACACTCACCACGGTGGAGCCTCGTACCGTCGAGGCCCCCCTCACCGTCCTCCCACGGAGCTAGCGAATTGAACCACACGATGCCGGCGGGGCTCGCCACGGATATCGAGGTGCTCGAGCCCGACCTTCTGCGGGCCGTCTCCTTCGACGCGGGATGGTCCCTGCTCGAACGCTTCTCGACCCTCGTACGAGAGTCCGGGAGCCACGACGAACACGTCGCGGCCGAGTACATCGGCACCGAACTGAGCCGCATGGGCGTGCCCTTCGAGATGCACGAGCCCGACCTCTACCTCTCCCTCCCCCGCGAGTCCTCGGTGGAATGGGGCGGCGGGTCGATGCGGGCCAAACCGCCGTCCTTCGCGGTCCCGACGCCGGAGGGCGGGATCGAAGGGGAGCTCGTCTACGTGCCGGCCGTGGCCGCGACGGGGCAGCGGGATCTGTTCGCCCGACGGCTCGGCGACGACCTGCCCGACGTGGCCGGCAAGATCGTGCTCAGCGACGGATTCGCGATGCCGGGCATGGTCTCCGCCTTCGAGGCGGCGGGGGCGGCGGGACAGGTCTTCATCAATCCCGGGCGGAACATCCACTGGGGGATCTGCACGTCGATCTGGGGCACGCCGACGACTGCGAACCTCGCCGCGAAGCCCGGGACGCCCGTGGTGGCGGTCAACCACGCCGACGGCGAGCGGCTGAAAGAGGCTGTTGGCGAAGCCGTCCGGCTGGAGGTCCGGCTGGAGGAGGGCTGGTATCCGTGCAAGCTGCCCGTGGCGCACATCGCCGGCGCTTCGGAGGAGTTCATGCTTGTGCACGGACACTACGACTCGTGGGACGTCGGGATCGGCGACAACGCGGTCGGCGACGCGACGCTGCTGGAACTCGCCCGGATCTTCCACGCGGAGGCGGGGCGGCTGCGGCGCTCGCTGCGCATCGCCTGGTGGCCGGCCCACTCGACCGGGCGCTACGGCGGCTCTACCTGGTATGCCGACACGCACGCGCTGGAACTCCGGCGGCGCTGCGTGGGCTCGATCAACATCGACTCGCCGGGGTGCTGGCACGCGACGGAGTACGACGACGTGATGTGGATGGCCGAGGCGGGGCCGCTGTGCGCGCGCGCGATCGCCGACGTCACGGGGAAGACCGCGAAACGGCTGCGGCCGCTGCGGGCCGGCGACTATTCCTTCAATCAGATCGGGCTCACCTCGTTCTACATGCTGCTTTCGAACATCCCGGCGGACGAACGCGCGGCGCTCGGCTTCTATCCCACGGGTGGCTGCGGGGGCAACATCGCGTGGCATACGGAAGACGACGTCATGGCCGTCGCCGAGAGGGAAAACCTCGAGCGCGACCTGGGCGTCTACGTCGCCTCGATCGCGCGCGTGCTCAACTCGCACATCCTGCCGTACGACTTCCGCGAGACCGCCTCGGAACTCGCCGGGTTCGTGGACGGCTACGTGGAGGCTGCCGGGGACCTGCTCGACCTCGGTCCGGTCCGGTCCGAACTCGAAGCGCTGGGCGCCGCGCTGGATGCTCTGTACGCCACCATCGGAGGGAATCGGCTGGATGCTGCGTCGACCGCCGCCGTGAACGAACTGTTCCTCGAGTTGTCCCGCATCCTGGTGCCGATCGGCTACGCGGAGGGAGGGCCGTTCGACCACGATCCGGCGCTGCCCCGGACGCCGATCCCGCGGCTGGCCCGGGTGGCCGAGTTGCCGGGCCTCGCGGAAGCCGGCTCCGACCTGCTGCCCTTCCTGGTGAACGAAGTGCGTCGCGAGGCGAACCACGTGGCGAACGGGTTCCACGAGGCCGCCCGGGCGGTGGGACGCGTGCGGGCGCAGTTGACGGCTTCGGCGCCGGCGGGCTGACGACGGTGCGGCGCGCGAGGGGAGCCGCGGTGCACGCGGCGGCGCTGGCCGGCCTGTCCGCGGCCGCGCCGGCGGCGGCGCAGACGACGGACACGGTCTTCGTCCGGCTGGATGCCGACGGCGCGGCCCACGTGCGACAGAGTCTCGAGCCGGAGGGCGGTGCGGTGCGGGCCTTCGCCATCCGGATCGAGCACCAGACGCTCTCCCTGCCGGGCGCCGATGCCGCGCTCACCCCGGTCGACGGGGCGTACCGCATCGATGCGGTCTCGGACGCGCCGGTCGTCATCTCCTACACCGTCCGGAATCCGGTGCGCGGGCGGCTGGACCGGATCCCCCTGTTCGTCGCCGGCCGGGAGGCCGAGCAGACGGTCGTGCAGGAAATCACGGCGCCGTGGCTGATCCGGCTGGAGGGGGATCCGGGCGTGCTCGATGCGCTGGATCTGTCGACCACGCTGCCGCGCTTCGTCCGGGCCGGCGATGACGTCGTCACGGCCACCCTGTCGAGCGTGCCGGGGCTGCTCCGGCTGTCCCGCGGGGGGGCGCTCTCGTTCGCGCGCATCGCCGACGGCGTTGTCCTCGCGCTGCTGCTGGCCGGGGCGATCTGGACGTGGCGGAACGCGCGGGTCCGCCGCGGAGGCGCCGGGGCCGCGCCATGACGATCATCCTGATCGCGGCCGGTTTCTTCGCCCTCGGCCTCACCGTGGTCCTTCTCTTCCGGAACACGATCCGCGCCGACGACGAACTGGACCGCCGCTGGGCCGAGGTCGTCGCGCAGCGCTCCACGCGCGGCGCCCCGCAGGCCGCGCCCGAGGAAGCGCCCGAACCCGCCGAGCCCTCATGAGCGGCGTCTTCTTTGTCGTGCTCGGCGTCTACGTGGCGATCATCATGGGCATCGCGATCTGGAGCTACTTCCAGACCGAGACCGAGGTCGACTTCCTCGCCGCCGGGCGCTCGATCGGCCCCATCGTCGGCGGGGCGGTCCTCGCCGCCACGCAGATCTCCGCCGGCACCTTTGTCGGCACCGCCGGCCGCCACTACCTGGCCGGCGTCTCCTGGGTCTTCCCATGGCTCGGCCTGTGGACGGGGTGGCTCGTGTGCGCCTTCTTCGTCGCCCCGAAGCTGCGGCGTCTCGGCGCGCTCACCGTCCCCGACTACATCTCGGCCCGCTACGGGAGCGCGAAAGCTGGAGCGCTCGCGGGCGTCCTCATCGTCGTCGCCTACACGATCTATCTCGTGGCGCAGTTCCAGGCGGGCGGCGAGATCGCGGAGGTCGTGTTCGGGATCCGCCCGCTCACGGCGATGCTCATCATCGTCGCCTCGACGGCGCTCTACACGCTCCTCGGCGGGGTCCGGTCCAGTTCCTACATCGATTTTCTGCAGACGCTGATCATGGTCGCGGCGCTCATCGTCGCGGTCCCGGTTCTCCTCAACCAGGTCGGCGGCGGCAGTCCGCTGGCGGCGGTCGAGCGGTCGCTCGACTTTCTCGACACGCTCGACGACCGTCTCGTGGGCTGGTACTACTCGCCGCGCGAGCTCCTCGCCTTCGGAATCGCGTTCGGGCTCTCGATTGCAGCGGCGCCGTACGAACTCACCCGCTTCTACTCGATGCGGGACGAGCGCACGGTGCGGAAGGCGATCTTCGTGGCGATCGGCTTCCAGGTGATTATCGCGACCAGCATCATGTCGATCGGCATGCTCATGCGGGTGCTCTTCCCGAACCTGCCCTCCCAGGATCAGGCCACCGCCACCATGGCGCTGCACGTCCTGCCTCCCGTGGTCGGCGCACTGCTGCTCGTCGCCATGCTGTCGGCGATCATGTCGACGGTGAACTCGATCCTCCTTGTCACCGGCGCGGGCGTCGCCCACGACCTGTACGGGAAGTTCATCCGGCCCGACGCGAGCCAGAAGCACCTCGTGAACGCGAACCGGGTGGCGATCGTCGTCCTCGCGATCATCCCCCTCTTCTTCGCGCTCCAGAAGCTGGGGGATGTGCAGGGCATCGTCCTCGAGCAGGCGAAATTCATCGCCTCCTTCTTCTTCGTCCCCATCGTCATCGGCCTCAACTGGCGCCGGGGGACGGCGAAGGGCGCCGTCGCCTCGATGATCGGGGGCTTCCTCGCCTGCCTTGTGTGGACTCTCTGGTTCCAGGAACACTACTTCCCCCTGTACGGGATCGACTCCGTCGAACTGGGTGTCGGCGCGAGTCTCATCCTCTTCATCATGGTTTCGCTGATGACGAAACCGAATCCGGGCCAGACGCTGGAGCCGTTCTTCGGAAAAGAGTGACCCGTGGACTGCAACCCGCCTGCGGGCCCCTCAACTACGCGGGTCCGCCAACCATAGGGAGACTTTGAATGTCGGACGTACTGAGCCGCCTCGTGGAGGAACTGAACGCGGGTACGGTCCGGGTGGTGGATCTCACGGTCCCCCTCGGCCCCGATACCGTCGTCATCGACCTCCCTCCGATGTTCGCGCCGTCAAAGGGGGTGACGATCGAGCAGATCTCGAGGTATGACGACGACGGGCCGGCCTGGTACTGGAACAACCTCACGCTCGGCGAGCACACCGGGACGCACTTCGACGCCCCGATCCACTGGGTGACGGGGAAGGATGTGTCCGACGGGACGACGGACACGATCCCGCCGCGGAAGTTCGTCGGCCCGGCGTGCGTCATCGACGTGGAGGCGGAGGTCGAGGCGGATCCCGACTTCCTGCTCACGCCCGCCGGACTCGAGGCGTGGGAGGCGGAGCACGGACGCGTACCCGAGGGCGCCTGGGTCTTCCTGCGCACGGGGTGGAGCCGGAGGGAGGGGAAGGAGGCGTTCCTCAACGTGTCGGACGATGGCCCGCACTCGCCGGGCTTTCACCAGGAGACTTCGGCCCTGCTGGCCCACGACCGCGCGGTGCTCGGAGTGGGAGTGGAGACGGTCGGCACCGATGCGGGTCAGGCCGGAGGATTCGATCCGCCGTTTCCGAACCACGGGATCATGCACGGGGCGGGGAAGTTCGGTCTCGCGAGCCTGTGCAACCTCGACCGGCTGCCCCCGACCGGCGCCGTGGCGATCGCCGCCCCGCTCAAGATCGTGGAGGGGAGCGGGAGCCCGCTGCGCGTGATCGCGCTGGCCCCGGCATAGCGGGCGGGGAAGGCAGCACGGATGGACGACGCCGAGCGGCAGCGATCCGCCTACCGGAGGGTCCTGAAGGCGCTGGACGAGGCGATCTTCTGCCTGGAGCGGGAGTCCCCGGACGAACCGGAGGACCTTGGTGCGGAACAGCAGGGGACCTTCCGCCTCGGAGAAGCGGGCGGGATCGCGTTCTCCAGCCATTTCTCGGGGACCGACGCCGGAGCCCTGTTCGAAGAGATCTCCGACGCGACCGAGGAGGAGGACCTGGACCGGATCCGCCAGATCCGGAGCCTCGTCGAATCGAGGCTGCGATCGGGCGGGGACGCCGCTGCCCGCGCTTCGGAGGAGGGTGCCGCCGACTGGGATACGGGCTACCTGCAGTTCCTCGCCGTCCTGAACGAGTCTCGGCGAGCCCGGGAAGCGGGCGACCCGCATCGATACTGGATCATGGCGGGCTTCCTCGCCGGCCTGCTCCAGCGGGATGGAACGCCGGGGCAACACGAGCAGGGATCGCTGCACGACGCGGTCATTGCCGCCTGCAACGAGGGGTGGGGGGAGACCCTGTGGATGGAATGGGAGGCGATCCGGGACGAATGGTTGGCCGGTGACTCGCCGGAAGCCCCGGAGGACCCGGACCTTCTCCTCAGGTGGCTGGGTCTGCGGCTGGCCGCGGCCGAATCGGTGACCGGTTCGTTCGCTTCCGGCCACGTCGGCGGAGCGGCCGATGACCGAAACGAGGGCGAGTCGGACGATGGGGCGCGCTTCCTGCGCTGCGAGCGCTCGACCCGCCGCGCGCAGAACTTCGGCGTCAGAATTGCGCGTGGCGCCCGGGACGAAGTCCGGGAGCACGATCCGCGAACATGAACGAATCGAACCGGGCCGAGCGGCGGCGATCCACGTACCGGAAGGTGCTCGAGGCGCTGGACGAAGCCCGATCCGCGCTTGAACGGACCTCTGCCGAGGGCCCCGATGCGCGGGACGTCGCCCGTTCGGGGGCGTTCCATCTCGGGATGGCCGGCGGGATCGCCTTCCGGGGGAGTCTGCCGGGAGTCGAGTCGGATGCCCTCTTCGATGACATCTCCGATGCCGCCGAGGAACGGGATCCGGGCCGCGCCGACCGGATCCGACAGGGGATCCTGACCAGATTGGGGCCCGGACAGCCGCCGGACGAGAGCCCGTCCGACGAAGGCGAACTCGACCTGGAGGTCGGGTTCCTTCAGAAGCTTGCCGCCCTGAACGAAGCGCGCCGTGCGTGGAGGGAGAACGACAGATTCCGCCATTCGCTCATGTTGGGCTTCCTCACCGGTCTCCTGAACTCGGCGCCGCCATGGCGATACGGCAGCCACTTGGCCGACGCAGTGATCGCCGTCCACTCCCCAGATCGGCGGAAGGCTCGCCGCTGGTTGGAGGCAGAGTCGATCGAGGCGGAGGAATGGCGGGGAGAGTCGGCGGACACCGACGAGAGAGCGCTCCTCCTTCGGTGGGTGGGGGATCGCCTGGCCGCCGGACACCGGTTCAGCGAGCCGTTGTGGTGCCACTCCGTCGATGAGACGGAGGACGAACGCCGAACGCGGAAAGCCCGGGAGAGAGCGTACTTCGAGAGGCAGGAAACCTCGATCCAGCGCGCCCAGAACTTCGGGAAGAGGATGGCCGCCGAGGACGGCGAAGGCATCTGGATTCCGACCAGCTATGCCGTGAACCGTGCTCTCGTGCTGGGGTCGCAGGAGGAAGAGTAGGAGTCCCCACCCGGTGTTCGCGATCCGGGGGACGTTCCCGCGGGAACGCGCCTCAACTATCTTCATAGTCGAAACCTGTTGGCTCCCCCTCCGCGCCAGGAGCAGAACCCGATGCGCCGTTCGCACAGCCATGTCGCCCATGCCGTACTCACTCCGGTTCTCCTGTCGGCCGCGGCCTGCGGCGGGGACGGCGGATCCGCCGCCCGCGGGCTCGACAGCCCCGACGTCACGATCTCTCCCGCGACGGACACGCTCTACGCCGTCGGTGTGCTGGACGGGGCGGATTGGGAGATGTTCGGCCGGGTGGCGGATGTCGCGTTCGATGCGGACGGCACTCTCTATATCCTCGACAGCGATGCCGGGCACGTCATCGTGATCGATCCCGCGGGAGCATTCGTTCGCACCATATCCAACAAGGGCGAAGGACCCGGCGAGCTCCGCCTCCCAACCAGCCTCATCGTGTTCGGCGACGGACGGATCGGTGTGCGCGACGTCAGAAACCGGAGCATCGCGCTCTTCGACCGCGAGGGAGGGCTCCTCGACGACGTCCGGATCGATCCGGAGGGCGCCGTGCCCGCCGGGCGACTCCGCGCCATGCCCGATCACAGCCTCATCGCACCGGCCCGCCGGATGAGCTTCTCGCCGGAGGGGATCTCGGACCGTGAACAGGGCCGTCCGATCACGCGCTTCCGGCTCGACGGAAGCACCGACCTCTTCCACGCGGCCTGGGCGCCCCCGCCGCGCGAAACGCGAACCGACGAAGCGGAGACCGGGAACATCCGCATCCAGATGGAAGCCGGAGAGGCCTTCCCGCTGCCGCTGGCGCTGGACGTGCTCAGTGACGGACGCGTCGCGATCGCCGACTCGGTCGGCTACCGGGTCAAGCTGCTCGATGTGGAGGGGGCCCTCGTGTCGACCCTCGAGCGCCCGGTGCCGCCGGTGGCCGTGACGCCCGCGATCGAGGCGGCCGAGCGCGAACGCCGTCTCGCGAGCCTCGAGTCCGGTGGAAGCGGGGGAGGCGGCGGCATCATGACCCTGAGCATCACCGCAGCGGCCGGATCTGGCGGCGGTGGGAATCCCATGGATTCGGAGGGGATGCGGGAGGCCTTGCGCCAGATCCGCGAGGACCAGATCCGGGACCTGGCGTTCCCGGAGGAGATGCCGGTGATCACGAACCTGGCCGTGGACTGGAGCGACCGCATCTGGGTGCAGCGCTCCGCCCTCCCCGGAGAGACCGGTACGATCGACATCCTGAGCGCCGACGGACGGTACTTCGGCTCGCTCCCCACGGACGGCCTGAGAATCCCCCGAGCCTTCGGTCCGGGCGGCCTGCTCGCATACGTGGAGCGCGACGACCTCGACATTCAGCGGGTCCTCGTCGTCCGACTCATGGCGGACGAACAACTGGAGGGCGCTCGATAAGCGTGGGCGCGCAAGGCGGGCAACCGTGGGCCCGCTCTCCGTTGTCACACGCGGCGTCCGGCCATCGCCCGCTTCTCCCCTGGGGGAAACTCATGTACAAGATCCCTTGTCGTACGCGTCATCTCGTCCTGTTCGCCCTTCCGTTTGCGGCCGTCGGCTGCGGGGGCGACGCCGCACCGGGCGGCGCCGGACCGGGTGCCGCGGGACTCGACAGCCCCGACGTCGCCCTCGCACCCGGCGTAGAGGAGGTGTACACCGTCGGCGTGATGGACGGGGCCGCGTGGGAGATGTTCGGTCGCGTGGCGGGCGTCGCCTTCGGGGAGGACGGCTCGCTCTTCATCCTCGACAATGACGCCGGCCACGTCGTCGTCGTCGGCCCGGGCGGCGAGTTCGTGCGGACGATCTCGAACAAGGGCGAGGGTCCCGGGGAACTCAGCCAGCCGCTCGGGATGGCGGTGTTCGCCGACGGCACCATCGGCGTGAACGACCTCACGCGGGGCATCAAGTTGTTCAACCGGGAAGGCGAGCTCGTCCGAGAGGCCGCGTTCAACATGACGGATGGAGCGCCCGGCATTCCGATCCACGCGCTACCCGACGGCACGGTCCTCTCGGCAGACCTCGTCGGCGGGTCGCTCGCGCTCCTCCTCGGCGGGGACGATGCGGCGCCGGAAGGCCGTCCGATCCATCGGTACCGGCTCGATGGGACCCACGACGTGTTCTACGTGGCCTGGGCGGGACCGCCCGTCGAAGACGCCGAGACGCAGGCCGGAAACATGCGGATCGTCATGTCTCGCATGGAGGCCTTCCCTCTTCCCCTCAGCCTGGGCGTGCTCCGGGATGGCCGCGTCGCCCTGGCCGATTCGGTCGGCTACCGGGTCAAGATCCTCGCTGCCTCGGGACAGGTGACGGGCACGCTCGAACGGCCGATCTCCCCCGTCGCGGTCACCGACGAGATCCGGGATGCGGAGCGCGAGCGCCAGCTCGCCGCCCTGGCGGACGGCGGGAGCGGAGGCGGCGGGGGCGCCGTCTTCATGACTCGGGCGATCTCGATCAGCGGAACCGCCGGTTCCGGAAGGCCGAGTGGTCCCGATCCGGAGGCGATGCGCCGCATGCGGGAAGACCGGATCGCGGACATGGTGTTTCCGGAGGAGGCGCCGGTCATCTCGCGACTGGCCGTGGACCGGAGCGATCGCATCTGGGTCGAACGCTCAGCCCTGGGGGGAGAGCCCGGTCCCACGGACATCCTCACGGCCGACGGGCAGTACTTCGGCACGATCGCCCCGGACGGAGTTCGCATTCCGGCCGCGTTCGGGCCGGACGGCCTGCTCGCCTACATCGAATCCGATGAACTCGGCATCCAGCGCGTCCGCGTCGTCCGTCTCGTGGGCGACCAGCTGCTCGAGGCCGCCGAAGGCGACTGAGCGAGCGCCGGACTAGCGCGACTTCTTCGCCACGAAGAGCGAGAGCAGCAGCGCCACGGCCGGAACCGCGGCCTGCGGCGCCGTCCCGGCCCTCACGAGGGTGTAGATCGCGCCCGCCATGATCGGGACGACGACGACCGCCGCCAGGAAGCTCGTCGGACGCCTCAGGAAACCGACCCCCGCCAGCACCTCCACGACGCCGATCAGGTACTGGAACCACGCCGGATAGCCCCACACCGCGAACTGGTCGACCATCATCCCGGCAATCTTCATCCCGCCATTCAGAAGGAAGAGCAGCGCGAGCAGAATCGACACCACCTTGACGGCCTTGCCAGCAGTTCCGTTGTCCGCCACTGAACCCTCCTCGCGTTACGAGTACCTGGTCCGGCTCCCCATCGATCCCTGAACCTCGTTTCAATCCCGACCCGTGGCCAGACCGCCGACCTCGACGTTCCCGCGGGAACGTCCTCGGATGTTCGATGGGCATGGGTCGATGCAGAGGCGCCGACACTCCCGTGATTCTAGATCTTGAAGCGGAGTCCGGGGATCAGCGCCGGCGTGCTCGCCTGGTAGTCGCGGTAGGCGGGGTACTTCGACGCGGAGATGGTCTCGGTGAGGCGCATGGACGGGATCAACAGGGCGGTGAGGAGGATGAAGCCAAGGCCGGTCCAGTGGAGCCACTGGCCGGAGGCGGAGACGGCAAACAGGTAGAACAGCCACCACATGCCCAGTTCGCAGAAGTAGTTGGGATGGCGGCAATAGCGGAACAGACCCGAAGTGATGAAGGGTTGGGGGACCTCTTCCCCCGCCTCGATCCGTCGCTTCTTGTCCCGCTGGAAGCGCCACATCTGCTCGTCGGCCACGGCCTCGCCGACGAAGAGCACGAGGAACAGCGAGGCGGTGAGGAAATCCAGCCAGCCGAGCGGCGTCTCGCTCCACACCGCCGCCTGGTGCACCGGCGAGGTGAACCACCAGATGAGCAGCATCTGCCCGAAGCTGATGAACGTGAGGTTGAGCAACTGAAACCGGATCGGACCGAGCTTCTCGCGGACCGCGACCCAGCGGTAGTCCTCGTGTCCCGGCCGGAATACCCCCCTGCGCAGGCCGTTGAAGGTCAGGCGCGCCGACCAGAGGACGACGAGCAGGGTCATCAGGTTCACGCGCGGCGAGGCGAAGTCGAGCCCCGCGGCTACGATCAGGCAGTAGACGGGCGGCACCAGGCTCCACAGCCGGTCCACCCACGAGTAGTCGCGCGTCGGGATCGCGACCACCAGGCACATCGCGGCCAGGATCAGGCACAGATCGAGCGCCGTGCCGAAGGGCGTGCCCGACAGCGGGTGCGGGATGACGTTGATGTCGAACACGCCCTGGCTCACGTCACGGTCAGTCGGTGGCGGTCAGCCGTCGCACCAGCGTCTGCAGCCACTCGCTGACGGCGCGCACCTCCTCCTGCAGGTCCTCGTGCCGCTCGTACGCGTCGGCGCCCGGCGCCTGGTCGGCCCGCCCGGTCATGCCGGCGAGATAGTTGAGCTGGCTCAGGAGCATGGGGCGCGGATAGCTGCCCTCCGCGTCGTTGACGCCCGCGTCGAGTTCGTCCAGCTCCGCCTCCAGTTCGTCCAGCGTATCGTTGCGGCCGCCGCCGGCGTCCGCGCGCGCCTCCGCGATGCGCTCGCGCAGGTCGTCGATGCCGTCCGCGACCTCACGGGCCTCCGCCATCGTCTCCCGCACGGCGAGGTTGAAGCGGTACTGCTCCTCGAGGTCGGCGACGGTCACCCCCTCCGCCGCCACCCGCGGGTCGATCCGCAGTTCGAGCCCCGACTCGGCCGTCACGTCGCCCGCCGAGAGGCGGACGGTGTACTCGCCGGGCGGCACGATCGGTCCGCCGCGGCCCTCGCCCTGCGAGCGCATGTCCCACCGCAGCCGGTGCACGCCGGGTGCCGACGAGACGCCGCGCGCCGCCCCGCCGCGCGGGGCCATGCGCTGCATCGCCGGTCCCCCCGCCCGAGCCGCGCCGCCGCCCCCGCCGCTGGCGAAGGATCGGATGACCTCGCCGCCCGCGTCGAGGATCTCGATCCGCACGGTCTCGTCGGGTCCCAGTTCCGGCGAGATCCAGTAGCTGATGTCCGCACCCGCGCCGGGGTAGTCCGGCCGCGCCGTATTCGAGGCCCATTCGAAGCCTGAGTTCCGTCCGGGCCGCGTGCGGTACTGCGGCCGTCCCTCGAACAGGTGCGCCCGGCCCTCGGCCGCGACCGATCCGTCCGCGCCGATCTCGTGCAACGGCGTGATGTCGTCCAGCACCCAGAACCCGCGGCCCATCGTCGAGAGCGCGAGGTCCTGCCGATACACCTCGATGTCCGTCACCGGCGTGAGCGGCAGGTCAAGCTGGAACGACTGCCACGTCTCCCCATCGTCGAAGGAGATGAAGAGCCCGAACTCGGTCCCCGCATACAGGAGCCCCGCGCGGTCCGGATCCTCGCGCACGACCCGCACCGGCACGTCCGCCGGGATCCCGTTCGTCCCATCCGTGAGCAGCTTCCACGTCTCCCCCGCGTCATCCGTCCGGTAGACGTAGGGCCGGAAGTCGCCGAGCAGGAAGCGGTATCCGGCCACGTACACCTTGTCCGGATCGTGCCGGGAGATGTCGATGGAGTTGATGCGGCCCTCCGGCGGCATGTCCGCCGGCGTCACATTCTCCCAGGTCTCCGCGCCATCCAGCGTCACGTACACCGGGCCATCGTTCGCCCCCGTCCAGAGCACGTCCGGATCGTGCGGCGAGGCCTCGATCACGTAGAGGGTGGAATAGTGCTCTTCCCCCGTCGCGTCGCGCGTGATGGGCCCGCCCGACACCATTTGCCGCTCCGGCGGAAACGCCGTGAGGTCGGGAGAGATCCGCTCCCACGTACGGCCCCCGTCTGTCGTCCGGTGCACGTACTGCGAGCCGTGATAGACGAGCTCAGGGTCGTGCGGCGAGACCTCGATGGGCACGACGCGCTGGAAGCGGTAGGGGAGGTTGGCGGGGTTGGTGCCGTACATGTTCACCGCGCCGACGTAGTACTGCTGCTCCTGCCCGGTGCGCTGGTTGTAGACCCCGAAACGCCCCTTGCAGTTCGCGTACACGACGTCGGGGTCGCCCGGCTTCGGCACGGCAGGCCCCGTCTCGCACCCGCCCGGAGAGCGCCAGTAGGCGTCGGGCCCGCCCGGCGCGGAGACCGAAGGCTGCCGGCTCGGCACGGCGACCGTATAGGCATCGTCCTGCTGCCCCGCGTAAAGCCAGTAGGGGAAGCGGTCGTCCACGTCGACCTGGTAGAGTTCGGCGGTGGGCTGGTTGTTGACCGGCGACCACGTCTGCCCGCCGTCCAGCGTCACGACCCCGCCCCCGTCGCTCCCGTGCACCATGATCCGCGGGTCGTCCGGGTTGATCCACAGATCGTGGTCATCGCCGTGCACGTTGGGGATCGTGCGGAAGGTCTCCCCCCCGTCCGTCGACTTCCAGGTCGAGAGGTTCAGGACATAGACCACGTCTCCGTCCGTCGGGTCCGCGATCACGTTTGCGAAGTAGAAGGGCCGGTGCATGAGCTGGTTGCGCGGATCGTCGTTGATCAGATCCCACGTCTCCCCCGCATCCTCCGAGCGGTACAGGCCCTCGATCGGCTCCGGCGCCTCGACCAGCGCATAGACGCGGTCCGGCATGTCCGGCGAGACGGAGAAATCCACCTTGCCGATGAGGCCCTCCGGGAGCCCGGCCGTGATCCGCCGCCACGTGTCGCCCCCGTCCGTCGTCTTCCAGATCCCGTCTTCGTCGCTCGCCCCGGAGATGATCGACCACGGATACCGCTGCGCCCGCCACATCGCGGCGTAGATCACGTCGGGATCCGCCGGGTGGAACTCCAGATCGACCGCCCCGACGGAATCCGAGGTGAAGAGGATGCGCTCCCAGTCGAGGCCACCGTTCGAGGAACGATAGACGCCCCGCGTCTCATTGTTGATGAACGGGTTTCCCATCGCGGCCGCATAGACGAGGTCGGGATTGTCCGGGTGGGCCTTCACGGACGGGACCTGGCCCGCGTCCTCGAGTCCGACGTGGTCCCACGTCTCTCCCGCGTCCGTCGACTTATGGATGCCCTTCCCGATGATGATATTCGAGCGGATGCCGTCCGAGCCCGTCCCCACGTAGATGACGTTCGGATCCGAGTCGGCGACTTCGATGTGGCCGATGGAGGGAGACCGGAAGTATCCGTCTGAAATATTCTCCCACGTCACTCCGTAGTTCGTCGTCTTCCACACGCCGCCGCCGGTTGCCCCCTGGTAGAAGGTGTGGGGATGGGAAGGGTGACCCTCGACCGCCGTGACGCGGCCGCCGCGCGAGGGGCCGACGAAGCGGAAGGAAAGGCCGCCGAAGAGGCTCGGGTCGACGGTGTCCGCGGCCGGGGCCGGGTTCCGGACGCCGACCGGAGGCTCGCCCCCGTGCGCGCCATCCTGTGCGGCGAGGGGCCACGCGAGGGCGGCGACGGCGGCCAGAGGTGCGAGGACGGTTCGCGTGCCGGGAATCGGGGCGGGGAATCGCATGTCTGCTCCTGAGTTATTGCGTCTTGACGATCGCTTCGCCGGCGAGCGCGTCCGTGAAGCGGCCCTCGTCGATCGCGAGCGTACCATTGACGAGGGAGTATTCGACCCCCTCGGCGAGACCGTGCGGGTCGTCGTACTCGGCGGTGTCGCGGAACCGCTCGAGGTCCACGACGATGACATCGGCGACCGCGCCGGGTTCGAGCACCCCGCGGCCGTCGATCCCGTACACGCGGGCCGGAAGCGCCGTCATGGCGTGAATCGCCCGTTCGAGCGTGGTGACGCCTTCCTCCAGCACGTACTTGCGGATCCGCCGCGGGAAGGCGCCGAAGCCGCGCGGATGCGGGTGTCCCTCGCCCGGCACCCAGAGCGAGCCGTCGGAGGACGTCATCATCCAGGGCTGTGACATGAAGCGAGCGATGTCCTCGTCGTTCATGTTGAACGACGTGAGCCCGGTGCCGCCGCCTCCGTCCAGCGCCTCCACGAGGAGGGCGAGCGCCGTCTCGATCGCGTCGACCCCGCGATCGTCCGCCACATCCTGCAGGGTGCGGCCGCCATGGGGGCCACCCTGCAGCATGAGCCGGTCGGCGCCACCCCGGCGGTCGAGGTTCTCCCACATCTCCGCCACGAGCCGGGGGCGCTCCGCGGGATCCTCCATGCGTTCGTACAGGTTGCCCCCCTCGCCCGCGAGGGCCCAGCGCGGGACGAGCGCGCCCACGATGCTCGTCCCCGACGCCTCGTACGGGTACTGGTCCGCGTAGATCGCGAGACCCTCCGCCCGTGCCTCCTCGATGCGGCGCACGACGTCGGCGGACTGGCCCCACACCCGGGGCCCGAGCGCCTTGATGTGCGTGACGACGCCCGTGATGCCGGAGCCGCGCGAGATCTCGATCACCTCGTCCACGGCGCCCATGAGGCCGATCGAATAGTCCGATTCGTCCCTGATGTGGCTTTGGTACACGCCGCCGTACCCGGCCGCGACCTTCGCGAGTTCGACGACCTCTCCGGTCGGGGCGTACGATCCGGGCGAATAGTAGAGGCCGGAGGAGAGTCCGAAGGCGCCCCCGTCCATCCCGTCGCGGACGATCGTCCGCATGCGGTCGAGTTCCTCCGGCGTCGCCTCGCGGGCCTGCATCCCCAGCACGGCGCGCCGCACGCTACCGTGCGGGACGAAGGCGCCCACGTTGACCCCGACGCCGGGGTCGCGGATGCGCGCCCGCTGGTCGGCGAGATCGACCGTGCCGCCGCCGTCGGGGTTCGCGAAGATCGTTGTGATCCCCTGCGCGAGAAGAGGCTGCGCCGTCCGCAGTTCATCGCGGAGGAGCGCCGGCATGGCGTGGGAGTGCGTGTCGATGAAGCCGGGGAAGACGTGGAGTCCGTTCGCTTCGATCACCCGGTCGGCGGTCGCCGCGCCCAGGTCGCCCACCGCTGCGATCCGTCCGCCGTCGATCGCGACGTCCCCCGCCCGGGCCGGACTCCCGGATCCGTCGACGAGGGTGCCGCCGCGGATGATCAGGTCGTAGCTCTGCGCCGCCAAGGGCCGGGCAGCGGCCGCCGCGCCGGAGAGGCCCGCAGCCACGAGCAACGTTGCGAGCCCCCGCGCGGCGTGGCGGCGCGCAGTCGGCAAAAGCATGTTGTAGTTCATACGGTCGAATCTGTCGGCCCGGATGCGAACCGCACAAGCAAAAGCCCACGCAGGCAAGCCCATCGGAGGCCCCCATGCGCCGGAATCGACTTCCGCTGTCGTCGCTCACGTTCGCCGGGATCGCGGCCGGCCTCGCCCTCGCCGCCGGGACGGCGCTTGTCGCGCCGCCATCGCTCGAGGCGCAAGCGTTCGAGGACGCGCGCGGTGACATGTCCATCGCCTTGGCGGGAGATGCGATCATCTCCCGGAAGATGTCTCCGTACCGGGAGCCCGAGTTCCTTGCCCTGCGCGACATCATCCGGAACGCGACCACCGCCTTCGTGAACCTTGAGATCCTCTTCCACGACTACGAGGACGACGTGATCCCGGCGGCGGCAAGCGGCGGCACCTACATGCGGGCGGAGCCGGAAATCGCGCACGAACTCGCGTGGTTCGGCTTCGACATGGTGAGCCTGGCGAACAACCACACGATGGACTTCGGGGCCGGCGGGGCGCGGCGCACGGTCGAAGCGACCGAAGCGGCGGGGCTCGCGGTTGCGGGCTACGGTGAGAACCTCGCGGAAGCGCGGGCCCCGGTCTACGTGGACACGCCCGGGGGGCGGGTCGCGCTGATCTCGATCGCCTCGACCTTCGACGACGCGATGCGGGCCGGACACCAGCGGCCGGACATGCGCGGGCGCCCGGGACTGAGCCCGATCCGCTACGAGCGGCACGTGACCGTGACGGCGGAGCAGATGGCGGGCCTCCGGGACGCGCTCTCGGCGGCGGGACGGGGCGGCGGCTCCGGACCGAGGCTGAACTTCGGCGGCATGACGTTCATCGTGGGCGACAAGCCGGGCATGAAGACGGTGCCGCACGCCGGGGACCTGGCGGAGATCATCGAAGTCGTGAAGGAAGCGCAGCGCCAGGCCGAGTGGGTCATCGTCACGAGCCACTCGCATGAAGGCGGCGACCGCCGCGAGGTGCCGGCCGACTTCCTCGTGGATGTCGCCCGCGCGACAGTTGACGCCGGCGCGGACATGTTCGTCGGCCACGGCCCACACATCCTGCGTGCGGTCGAGATGTACCGGGGCAAGCCGATCTTCTACTCGCTGGCGAACTTCGCCATGCAGAACGAGACCGTCGAACTGCAGCCGCAGGACAACTACGAGGCGCAGGGACTCGGGTACCAGGACCATCCGGGCATGTTCCAGGACGTGCGCATCGAGCGCATGGGCGCCGGCTCCTTCCCCGCCGGGAAAGGGTTCTGGGAGAGCGTCGTCCCCGTCGTGGAGTACGAGGGCGGGGAATTGAAGGAGATCCAGCTCCACCCGATCACCATGGGTTGGCAGTTGCCGCGCCCGGTGCGCGGGCGCCCGATGATGGCGGACTACGCGCTGGGGCAGGAGATCCTCGAGGGTCTCGCGAAGCTCTCCGCCGAGTTCGGAACGACGATGACGATCGAGGACGGCGTCGGCGTCATCCGACCGTGAGTCGCGAGACCTCCTTGCGGGGTGGGGGATAGGCGCGCGGGGACGGCCGCACGCCGGTGGCGGCAAACGATTCCGCCGCCTTGAGCGCGGCGAGCACGGGGTTGATGACGGGCACTCCGAGGCGCTCGCCGAGCTTCCGCGCCACGTCGAGGAACCCCATCGTCATGCAGCCCAATACGAGCGTGTCCGCCCCGGCACGCAGCGCCGCGTGAGCCTCCGTTTCGAGCGTTTGGAGCACTTGATCCGCGCGCTGCCTCAGCTCGAGCACCGGGACGTCGACGGCACGGATGTCCGCCACGAGTCCTTCGAGCCCGTACCCGCGCATCTGGCGGCGAATCGCGGGCACGACTTCGTCCACGACCGTGATGATCGCGAAGCGCTGGCCCATCTGCGCCGCGGCGAGCGCTCCGGCCTGGCCCGGGCCGATGACGGGGAAGTCGACGAGTTCACGGGCCGGCGCGAGGCCGGGATCGCCGAAACACCCGATGATCATCGCGTCGAACCCTTCCGCCTCGAGGCGCGGCGCGGCCTCGAGGATGCCGGGCACCGAGAGATACTCCTCGGCGGACGACTCGACCGAGGCCGGGCCGTTCTCCGTCTCGCGAACGACGGCTTCCGACCCGTGAAAGGCATGCTCGTTGAGAAAAGCCTGGCGGCGGACGAGTTCCTCCGGCCCGAGAGGGCCGCGGGACATGGGTCCGGGAAGAAAGTAGACGATGCGCATGGTCGGATCCGTGGGTCTCGGATTCACGGGCTGATCGAACGGAACATGGGGCGGAACGAATCCGGATGGAACACGGCGGGATGACGGGCGTCCGTCTCGCACCCGGAGATCTCTCGCTCCTGCGGGGAGATGAGGGGGAGGGGGCGCGGCTGGCGATGTCGATCCTCGCGCGCATGGCCGACGTGGTCGGGGCGCGGGAACTGCTCGACATCACGGCGGCGCATATCGATTCGTCGCTCTACCAGGGACCGGCGACGCTCGAGTTCGCGGAGCGTCTGGCGGACGGCGGGGCGCAGGTACGGGTGCCGACGACGCTCAACGTGTCGGGTGTGGACGAACACGGGTGGCGGGAGTGGGATGTGTCCGAATCCTGGGCAGCGCCGGCGCGGCGCCAGATGCAGGCGTACGAGACCATGGGCTGCGAGCCCACCTGGACGTGTGCACCCTACCAGACGCAGCCGCGGCCGGGGCTCGGAGAGCAGGTGGCGTGGGGCGAGTCGAGCGCGATCGTGTTCGCGAACTCGGTGCTGGGCGCGCGCACCGAGCGCTATCCGGACCTGCTGGACATCTGCTGCGCGGTCACGGGCCGGGCCCCGGCCGCCGGGCTCCATCTGACCGGGAATCGGGCGGGACAGGTGCTCGTCGATCTCTCCGGCGTCCCGCGGGGGCTGGCGGACGAGCCCGCCCTGTATCCGGTGCTGGGACACTGGATCGGCCTGCGCGTCGCGGGGCGGATCCCGGTGCTCGACGGACTCCGGGCCCGGCCGGGGGAGGACGACCTGAAAGCGCTGGGAGCCGCCATGGCCTCCTCGGGCGCGGTAGGTCTGTTTCACTGGGTCGGTCTTACGCCGGAGGCGCCCGACCTGGGCGCGGCGTTTCAGGGGAGGGAACCGGCGGCCCGACTGGGTCCGGGATCCGCGGATCTGTGGGCGGCGCGGGACGAACTCGGCTCGGGACTGTCCGACGCGGACGGCCTCGACCTCGTCGTGCTCGGGAGTCCGCACTTCTCGCTGTCGGAATTCGCCGCCCTGGCGCCGCTCGTCGACGGCCGGCGGCGCCACCCCGGCGTGCGGCTGTTGATCACGACCGGACGGGCCGTCCGTGCACTGGCGAAAAAGGCGGGCTACCTCGACGCGATCGAATCGTTCGGAGGGGAACTGACCGTCGACACCTGCATACTCACGACGCCCATGCTGCCGAACACCATCCAGCGGCTCATGACGAACTCCGCCAAGTACGCCTGGTATACGCCCGGCTTGCTCGATCGCGCCGTCGCCTTCGGGAGCCTGTTCGACTGCGTGGCATCCGCCGTCGCCGGTCGCGTCACGCGCGACGACGGCCCCTGGACCGCCGAGCCGTGAGCGACGTCCCCGCCGCCCCGGGCTCCGGTCCCCTGAACGGCCGCGCGCTCGTCGCGGGCGCCGCGGAAGGCGCCGTCCTCTACTCGTCCGAGCCGCTCAGCTTCTGGGGCGGCTACGACGCCGAGACCGGAGAGATCATCGACCGCCGCCACCCGCTGGCCGGCCGGACCGGCGCCGGCCGCATCATGGCCATCCCGGCGACCCGCGGGTCCAGCACGACGACCGCCGTCCTCCTCGAGGCCATCCGCCGCGGCACCGCTCCCGCGGCATTCCTGACCCGCGGCCCCGACACCTTCCTCGCGCTCGCGGCCATCGTCGCCGCTCAGCTTTACGACCGCGCCCCACCCGTCATCGCGCTATCCCCCGACGACTTCGAGACGCTGAGCCGGATCTCCCGCGCCCGGGTCGAGCCTGCGGGTACGGTTCTCGTCCGCTGACGGCGCCCCGGAAGCCGCCTGCCGTCGCTCCGGACCGTTGCCGGATGCGGTGTCAGGCTGGTGGCTTGGACTCCTGCTCATCATTCTGAGTCCTCGATCGGCCAAGTCCTCTATCGGCCCGGGTGGAGGCCGCCCCCCGAGTCGTCGTGAATAAATGGAGCCGCGGGTAACGACGCGGCGCTGACCAGCAACCGTTTTTCGCGATGGAGGGAACCACGATGGACATGGATTGGGACGCGATACTGCTTGAGCCGATCCGCGCCTTCCTCGATCAACTGGTCGGGTTTCTGCCCAACCTGGTGGCCGTGGTGGCGATCCTGGTTGTTGGCTGGATCGTCGCCAGGCTGATCAAGATGGCGCTCATCCGACTGCTTCGAGCCGTAAAGGCGGACAGCCTGGCCGAGCGGATCCAGTTGGCGGAGATGCTGGCCAAGGGTGGCATCGAGCGCACCTTCTCCCAGTTGGTCGCAGCCCTGGCCTATTGGATCGTCATGCTCGTCGTGCTGGTGGCGGCGCTGAATGCGCTGCAACTTACCGCCACCGCCGAGTTGCTTCAGCGACTCGTCGGCTTCCTGCCCACGATCGTGACGGCCATCGTCGTGCTGATTCTGGGGATCCTGGCTGCCGGTTTTCTGGGGGCGACGGTCCGCGCCGTGGCCAGCAACGCGGGCATCGCGCAGGCCCAGGTGCTGGGGCAGTTCGCACAGGTTGTCGTAATCATCTTCGCCGTGGTCGTGGCCCTGCAGCAGGTTCAGGTCCAGTTCGTGGGCGACGCCTTCCTGATCATCCTCGCGGCGATCGGCTTCGCGCTGGCCCTCGCCTTCGGGCTCGGATGCAAGGACCTGGCGGGCCGCTGGATGAACGACCTCGTCGACCGCCTCTCGCCGCGAAAGGACTAGGCGGGCAGTCCGGATCGAATGCCGTGGCGCTCGGCTCCGGGTGAGCAAACCGGAGCCGAGCGGTCGGTCTAGCGGCGGTAGTCCAGCGGCGGCGGGCGGTCGCCGAGCAGCGCGGAATACTCGAAGTCCGCGCCGCGGTGCGCCCGCAGTTCCTCCCACGCGGCGGCGATCACATCCGGGCTCTGGAAGAGTTCGATCGTCGTCAGCGCGAGCGTCTTCGCGGCGACGATCATCCCCTTCGTCCCGATGTCGGTGCCTCCGGCCGCCACCGCCTGCCAGCTGTGCGCCGAGGTTCCCGGCACCCAGGTGGCCGTCGACAGCCCCGTCGTCGGCACGACCCAACTCACGTCGCCGACATCGGTCGATCCGCCGCCCGCGGGGTCCACCCCGAACTCCTCGATCTCGGCCTCGGAGCCCAGCGGCCGGCCGGAACCGCCCACGAAGGAGTCCTGGATCTGCTGGGCGAAAGCCCGCTCCGCCTCCGTGTACTCCACGCCCCCCACCTTGCGCAGGTTCGCGTCCATTACCCGTCCGAGGGCGACGTTGGGCACGAGGTCGTAGAGCCCGTGGATCACCTCGTATTCCATCCCGGTCCCGGTACCCATCGCGGCGCCCTCGGCGGCGCGCGCCACGCGCTCGAACAAGCTGAGCACGGTGGGGGCGTCCGGGTGCCGCACGTAGTAGTAGACCTCCGCGAAGTCCGGCACGACGTTGGGCGCGAACCCGCCCTGCGTGATCACGTAGTGGATGCGCGTCTCCTGAGGAACGTGCTCGCGCATGAGGTTCACCATGTGGTTCATCGCCTCGACCCCGTCGAGCGCGCTCCGTCCCCGCTCCGGCGCGCCCGCCGCGTGCGCGGAGTAGCCCCGGAAGCGGAACTTGGCGGACTTGTTGGCCAGCGAGCGCCCCACCCTCGCGCTGTTCCGCGCGCCGGGATGCCAGTGCAGCGCCACATCCACGTCGTCGAACAGGCCCGCGCGCACCATGTACACCTTCCCCGCGCCTCCCTCCTCGGCGGGCGTACCATAGAGCCGGATCGTCCCCTCGTGTCCCGTCTCCTCCAGCCATTCCTTGACCGCGATGGCCGCCGCCACGGAGCCCGCGCCGAACAGGTGGTGTCCGCACGCGTGGCCCGCGCCTCCGATGATGATGGGGGAGCGCACGGGCACCGCGTCCTGGGAGATGCCCGGCAGCGCGTCGTACTCGGCCAGGATCCCGATGACCGGACCCCCGGAGCCGTAGCTCGCCACGAACGCCGTGGGCATGTCGGCGACGCCGGATTCGATCGAGAACCCCGCCGCCTCGAGTTCGCCCTTCAGCAGCTCGGAACTCTTCTCCTCCTGGTAGCCGACCTCGGCCCACTCCCAGATCTGGCGCGCCACGCCCCCGTAGTGGTCGCTGCGCGCGTCGATCGCCGCGATCTGCGCATCCTGAGCCGCCGCGAGGGACAGCGGGAATGCCGCCACGATGGCGCCGGCGAGGAGTCGGCGACCGCGGAGCTTCCTGTTCACCAAGGGGTGCCTGTCTGACCTGGACATGCTTTCTGGAACTCCTCGAAGGGGGACGGATAGTACGGTCTTTGGAAGCTGGCCCGGCGCAGCGCGTCTGGCTAGCCTTGGTCGCCGTTTCTCGTACCGATCACGGGCTGGGGGGTGGGAGCGATGAGGTTTCCTGCACGGCTGGGCATTGTCCTGGGATTGACGCTCGGGTCTGTCCCGCCGCCGGCGGTTGCACTCGTTCAGGAGGGACAGGAAGGCGATCCGGAGGCTGCCGCCTGGAACTACAGCGCGGAGTTGAGCCTGCTCTTCACGTCCGGAAACTCCACGGTTCGCACCTTCGGTCTCGGCGGCACCGCACGGCGGGAATGGGCCGGCGGTGAGATTTCCTTCCGCGCGGGCGGGCTTCGGACCGAGTCGGGGACGACGAGACGCGTCGCCGTGGGTACGGAGGAGGACTTCACCGTGACCAGCGACGCCGACCCGAAGCCGACGGCCGAAAACTACTTCCTGCGCGGAGAATACGAGCGGTCCTTCTCCGACCATGTCCACCTCACCACGGGCGCAGCGTGGGAAAGGAACACCTTCGCCGGATTCGAGAGCCGCCTTTCCCTCGTCGGCGGCATCGGGAACCTGTGGGTCGAGACCGAGACCACGCGGCTCAAGAGCGACTACGGCATCACGTTCACCGCACAGAACGATGTCGTGGACGATCCCGAAAAGAGTTCCGGCTTCGGCGGGGTGCGCGTTTCCACCGACTTCCGTCGGCGGCTGACGCCGACGGCCAGCCTGGAGAGCGTGCTGATCCTGGACGAGAACCTCACGGACGCGGCGGACCTTCGAGCGGACTTCGCGACCTCCCTCGCCGTCGACATCAACTCCTCGCTGGCCGTCAAGACGGGACTCCGGCTGGTGTGGGACAACGTACCGGCCCTCACGCGGGCTCCCCTTGAGCGGCCCGCCGGAACGCCGACCGGCACGACGGTCCTCGTCCCGCGCCACAAGCTCGACTCCACGCTGACCATCGCGCTCGTCGCCAACTTCTGACTCGAGGGGTGATTGTCGGGAGGCTCACCGTCCCCGCACATTAGCCGGCATGGTCAGGCGATCCGGTGGGTTGGTTCCACGACTTGGAAGGACCGCCGTCTTCCTTCCGCTCCTGCTGTCCGGCTTGTCCGCCGGCTGTCGGTCGGACGCCCCGCCGCCGGTCGCCGCCGAACCGGCGGCCACGCCCGCGGGGGCCGAGGCCGGCCCGGCGCCCGGGCCCGGATCGGCTGACGCGCTCGCACCACCCGAGACGACTGACCCGGAGGCGGCAGGACCCGAAGCGCCGGCCGCAGCGTCAGGGCAGCAGGCGCCGCCCCTGGCTCAGGATTCGATCGGGATCCGGCTGGAGGCGCTGGCGCTGGCCCAGGAGCGGATCCTTGCCCGGCTGGATTCGCTGCAGGCCCCCGTCCCTCCCGCGACCACCGGGGACACGTCGTCCACGGCGCTTCCGGCACTGGATCTCGAGGAAGCGGGAGAAGAGGTACGGGGTCTCGGCGTCGGCATCTTCTGGTCGCTCGTCGTCATCGTCATCTTCCATCTGCTGATCCGGGTCCTGGTCTGGACGCTGGAGGCGCTCGCCGAGCGGAGCGTCCGGCGCCGTCTCGCCTTCAAGTCGCTCATCCCCATCAGCCGCATGCTCCTCTGGGCGATCGCGGCCTACCTGATCCTCCGCACGGTCTTCCGCGTCGACGCCCAGGGAATCCTGGCCGCGAGCGCCGCTCTGGGTGTGGCGCTGGGGTTCGCCGCCCAGGATTTGCTCAAGAACGTGTTCGGCGGCCTCATCGTCGTGTTCGACCAGCCCTTCCAGGTCGGCGACAAGATCTCGGTGGGCGGGACCTACGGTGAGGTCGTCTCCATCGGACTCCGCTCCACGCGCATCGTGACGGCCGACGACAACCTGGTGTCGGTGCCCAACGCCCAGGTGGTGCAGGAATCCGTCGCGAACGCGAACGCGGGGCAACTCCATTGCCAGGTGGTGACGGACCTCTATCTGCCGGGACGCGTGGACGAGCGGAAAGCGAGGGGAATCGCGTTCGACGCGGCGGTCACGTCCAGGTACGTCTTCCTCGAGAAACCCATCGTCGTACTTGTCGGCGACGAGTTCCGGACGACGTTCCTCACGCGCATCAGGATAAAGGCGTACGTACTGGATCCACGCTTCGAGTTCCTCTTCCAGAGCGACGTCACGGAGCGGGCGCGGGCTGGTTTCCGGGCGGCGGGCCTCGTCGCCGAGCGGGATCTGTATCCCGCGGTGGAAACGACCGCGCCGACCGATCCGGACCCGTCGGCCGCGGGCGGAGGTCTGCGCGCATGAACGCGGGCAACGGCAACCCGGCAGACCTCGGCGACCTGGGCCGCCGCGCGTCCGGCCCGGCAAACGACGCGGAGATCGCCGACCGGATCGCCGAAGCCGTGCATCGACCCTTCCGGGACGTCTGGCGGCGGTACGAGGAAGACGATTGGGCTCCGATCCGCCGCGCGTTGGGCCGTGCGTCCAGAATACACGCGAAGGCGCTGGCGGAACTCGAGGCGGACGTCGGCCCCGGGGGTGCAGACGGGGAGGAGTCGCGTCGACCGGACGCGGCGGACCGATACCTCCGGGCGGCCTCCGACGAGGTCCTGAAGCCGTTGTGTCGGGCCATCCGCCGCGCGCCGCTGGCCGCCGGTCTGCGGGCGTCGCTGTCGGCTGCTCGCGCCGAAGCGGAGGCGGGCGTGGAGGAACTCCCGGCGAAGGCCGACGTGCCCCTCGCCGCGGATGCGCTCCGACGCGCGCGCGATGCCCGGGGCGGGATCGACGCGAAGCGCCTCCTCGCCCGCGCGCTCCGGCCCATCGTCTGGCGGCGGGTGACGCACGAGGTCCCGGTCGCCGGCCTCGCCCGGCGGCACCTCGATGGGGTCGTTTTCCCACGGCAGGCGCGCGCCTGCCGGGTGAGTCAGCGCCGGCGGGCCGTCTGGCTGGGCGGCCTGGAGCGCGCCTTCGACGCGTGGATCGAGGCGGCCCTCCACCCGGAGGGGGGGCGCACGTCCGCCTACCCGGGCCGGCTGGCGGCGGCGGGCCGGGCGCTTCAGGGCGAACTCCTGCCGGCGGCGGACGGTCTGGGCTCGGCCGCCGGACCCGCACCCGCCGATGCGGACCGCCGTGCGGTCCGGATCCTCAAGGCGACGGTGGCGGTCGCCGGCACGTTCGTTGCGCGCGATCCGCCCCACCCCCGGCACCGGGACCCGGATTCGGCATGGGCGGAAGGCTGGGATCGCTGGGCCCGCGAGTCCGCCAACCGGCTGGAACTGTACCGCAACCTGCTCGAAGCGAGTCTCGAGATTTCGTCCATCGGGGGCCGGCTGGCCACCGCTTGGGCGGAAACGATGGAGCGGGTGAGCGGGGTGATGTCGGAGCTCGAGTCGGCGCTCGACGAAGGTCGTCGGCGCGTGGCGGAGCTGACGTCCGCACCCGAGGCCCTGCAAGGGACGCTTGAGGCCGAGCGGCGCGGACTCGCCGAGGCGCTGGCGGGGCCCGCCGACGTGCTGGGCGACTCCGGGGCCTTCGTCGCGGAACTCACGGCTGCCGCCGATCGGGCGGTCGGACGGATCGAGGCGCTCAACCTAGGCCTGCCCGAGGTCGCGTCCCTGCACGAGATCCCCGACGCCGGCGAAGCCGTGCGGCGGCCGGGCCGGGAAGCGCGGCAAGTGCAGGTCCGTGAGGCCGCAACCCAGGCCTTCGACACGTTCAGGATGGAGCGGATCCGCGCGATACCGGGCGGCATGGCCCGGGCGCTCGACCGGGCAGGCGCCGAGGTGGCGGAGGCGTGCGAGGTGTCGGCGTACGGATACGAGGTCACCCTCGCCGAACTCTCCGATGCGCGCGACGGGTCGGAGCCCCCCGATCGCGGTCGGGTCATCGCTCCCGCCGGGAACGCGCTGACGCGCGCCGCCGACAAGCTCGAACAGACGCGTGAGGTCCTGTTCGAGGCGAGCGCGACGGCCGGGCGCCGGGCGGCCGCCGAGGTCGCCGAGGGGACCGGGCGCCTCACCCGCCGGGCCCTCGCCGAGGGGTTTGCGGCGGAACTGCTGCGAGCACGCTCATACCTCGAGGGCGAGGTCGCCGGGGACTGGCGACGGTGGCGGAGCCGCCTCGCCGAGCGTCAGCCCTCCGTTGCGTCGGCCGTCCGCGCCGGATGGCGACGCCTCGCAATCGTCGCGAGGGCCCTCGGCCTCCTCCCGCCGATCAAGGGAGCGGCCGACCCCGATGCTCCCCAGCCGGCTTCGGTATCGGAGGTCTTCCGGGATCTTCCGGCCGTGTACCGCCGATTGTTCTCGTTGGAGCCCCTCACCGATTCCCAACTCCTGGCCGGGAGGGATCGCAGCCTGACCGAGATCGTGAAGTTGCATCGGGCGTGGGAGGAAGGCGGGGCCGGTTCGTTGATCGTGGTCTCACCCCCCGGCGTCGGGACCACGAGTTTGCTGAACGTGGTCGCGGCCCGTCTTGCGGCGGATTCGCCGGCCTGCGTGAGGCGGATCCTGAGTGAACGGGAGCGCGACGAACCCCGGTTCGCGCGCCGCCTCGCATCGTGGCTCGGCCTCGAAGCCTCGGAAACACCCGGGGAAACGGTCGACCTCGACCGGCTCGCCGACCGGGTCCTGCGGCTCCCGGACGGGGAGATCCCCCGGACGGTGATTCTCGAAGGCGGAGAATTCCTGCACCTGCGCGCCCCGGGCGGCGGCGAGCTGTTCGAGCGCCTCATGACCTGCATCGCGCGCACGGAGTCGAGGATCTTCTGGATCGTCTCGCTGAACGCCTCGGCGTGGCAGATCGTCCGCGCACGCCTCCGGCCGTTCGTCCGCGACATGCACTGCCTGACGCTGTCCCCCCTTACCGCCGACGAGTTGCGGCAGGCGATCTTCGCGCGGCACCGGCGGAGCGGGATCCCGCTCCAGTTCGACGAACCCCGAGCGGGGCGGGCCGCTCTTCTTCGGCGGCTTCGACGCGCGCGGACGAGCCAGAGGCGTCGACAGTTGATCGAGGCCGACTACTTCCGGCGGCTCCACCGCGCTTCGCTCGGTTCCGTGCGACTGGCGCTGCTCCACTGGCTGAGGTCCGTGGACCTCGAGACGATCGAGGGCAGCCTTCTCGTCCGTCCTCTGACCCCGACCTCACCGTCGCTGGACACGCTGGATATCGACCAGAGCTTCGCCCTCAAGGCGATCCTCGACCACGGGACTCTCACGCTCACCGAGTACGGCGAAGTCATGCGAGTCCCGCCCGCCGCCGCCCGCCACACGCTCAGGTCGCTCGAAGAGCTGCGCCTGGTCGAAATCGGCCCGGACGGGGAGGCCGCCGAGGAGGAGGCCCCCGGAGACGCGCCGGACCCGGCCGGGCCCCGCTACCGGATTCGACCGCTCATGCTCGGCGCGGTGAGCCAGCACCTCCGGTCCCGCAACGTCCTGCACTAGAAGAGCGCGAGCTGGTCGGGGGGCGCGTCGCCGACCGGGGGGCGGTCGCGCCAGCCTGACGGTTCCCGGATCGGGGCGCCGCGCGGCTCTGTGCAGGCCGCATCGTCGGCGGCGACGCGGTTCACCCGGCGGCTGACCGCGAACACCTCCAGCGCTTCCGCGTCGAACGGCCGTAGCGGCTCCATGGTGCGCTCGGAGATGTCGAGGTCGAGCCACATCTGCGCGTCCTCGCCCTCGAGGATGACCGGCATGCGGCCGTGCAGCGGTTCGAGCAGCGCGTTCGCGTCCGTCGTGACGATCGTGCAGGAGGGGATCGTGCCGCCCGGCCCCCGCCACACGTCCCACAGGCCGGCGAGCGCCATCGGTCTCCGGTCCCGGCGCCGGATGAAGTACGGCTGCTTCAGGCCGCCCTCCGTCCGCCATTCGTAGAAACCGTCGGCGAGGACGGCGCAGCGCCGGTCGATGACGAGGCCGCGAAACGCGCGCCGGGTTTCGAGCGACTCGGCGCGGGCGTTGATCATCGGCGGGAGCGACGCGCGATCCTCCGCCCAGTTCGGAATCAGCCCCCAGCGAAGCGGAACCAGTTCCCGGCCGCCGGTCCCTCGCCGCAGCGCGATGACCTCGTCCGTGGGCGCCACGTTGTAGCGGGCGACCCATTCATCGAGCCGCGATGGATCGGCCTCGAACAGTTCGGCCAGGTCCGGCACCGGCGTCTGAAGGCTGAATCGTCCGCACATGGGAGCAACTTAACGAAGCCCGACGCGATCCGTGGACCCCGTTGCGGGTCCCGGCGCGCGCGCCGACAATCCTCCGTTCCGGGCGACCGAGGCAATTCGCCTGCCCCGAACCGCGAACGATCCATGCGAAGGACATAAACGAGATGAAGATCGCACTTGTACAGCAGTCGGCGGGGCCCGACCGCACCCGCAACCTCGAACGCGCGCTCGATGCGATGGGGCGCGCCGCTTCGGAAGGCGCCGGTCTCGTGGCGTTCCCGGAACTCGCGATCGACCGCTTCTTCCCGCAGCGGCCGGACGACCCCGGCGCCGCGCGGATCGCGGAGCCGATCCCCGGCCCCACCTGCGACCGAATCGCTGCGCACGCCGCCGAACTCGGCCTCGTCACGGTGTTCAACCAGTACGAACTCGGGCCCGACGGGCGTTGCTACGACAGCACGCCCGTGTTCGACGCCGACGGCTCGCTGCTGGGGGTGACGCGGATGATGCACATCACCGAATACGCGTGCTTCCACGAGCAGCACTACTACGCGAAGGGCGACACCGACGCGCTCGTCTACGACACCGCCGTGGGACGCGTGGGCGTCGCGATCTGCTACGACCGCCACTATCCCGAGTACATGCGGCGACTGGGAGAACGAGGGGCGCAACTCGTCGTCATCCCCCAGGCGGGCGCGGTCGGGGAGTGGCCCGAGGGGCTGTTCGAGGCCGAGGTGCGCGTGGCGGCCTTCCAGAACGGCTACTTCGCCGCGCTGGCCAACCGCGTCGGCGCGGAGCCCCGCCTCACCTTCGCCGGCGAGTCGTTCGTGGTCGATCCCGAGGGCGTCGTCCTCGCGCGGGCGCCGGAAGGGGAAGAGGCCATTCTCTACGCCGACGTCGAGCTCTCGCGGTGCGCGGTCTCGACCGCCCGGCGGCTGTTCTGGCGCGACCGCCGCCCCGATGTCTACGCACGCTGGACCGAGCGCCTTGCCACGGCCTCGTCCGTGCCCGGCCGCTGACTCCGGCCGTCCGCCGCCGCCGGCTCCCGCTCGTGGAACTCCTCATCGTCGTGGTCGTCCTCGTCGGTCTGATGGCCGTCGTCCGTCTCTTCATGCCCCGGATCGTCCCCTTCTTCGTCTTCTATCCGGAGACGCTGCAGCCGCACGAGACGCATCCGCGATACTGGGGATTCCCGCGGGCAACCGAGGTCCGAATCCCGACCGAGGACGGGATCGAACTGCACGCGTGGTGGTTTCCCGCAGACCCGCCGGAGTCCAGGCGGGGGACCGCGATCTACTTCCACGGCAACGCCGGGCACCTCGGAGACCGCGGGACGGTGGCGGCGGCGCTCTCGAACCTCGGACTCGATGTCCTCCTGCCCGACTATCGAGGCTACGGAGCGAGCGAGGGGAAGCCCTCGGAGGAAGGCCTCTACGCGGACGCCAGAGCGGCGTACCGGTGGCTGGTGGAGGAGCGGGGCGTCGAGCCCGAGCGGCTCCTTCCCCTGGGAAACTCTCTCGGAAGTTCCGTGGCCGCGGAACTGGCGGTGAGCCGCCCGGTGGCCGGCGTCGTCCTGCTCGGGCCGTTCACGGACACGGCGGCGATCGCCCGGCACCGCCTGTCGTGGCTGCCCGACTGGTATCTGGACTGGCTGCACAACCGCTTCGACACGCTGGAAAGGGCGCCGCGCATCGAGGTGCCGACGTTCGTCGCCGCCGGCGAGGAGGATCGCGTCATCCCGCCCGGCCAGAGCCGGGACGTCTTCGAGGCGCTGCGGGGACCCCGCCGCTGGCTCGAGATCCCCGGGGCGGGGCACAACGACATCTTCTCGCACGAAGTGCTATGGCGGGAGCTCCACGGCTTCACCCGCGACGTCCTGGACGGTCTCGTCGCCGGAGCGTCGTGACCCCCGCAGCCTCGCCCGCGCGGCGAAGTCGGCCATCGAGCGTGGCGAGTGGCAGCGAGCGGCGGAGCGCCGTCTCAAGATAGGCGGCGTCGTAGACGGAGAGTCCGCGTCGCAAGGCGAGATCGAGGATCACGCCGTCGCTGTGCTCCTCGTCGGTCAGTATCCGCATTCCCTTGAGGTCCGCGACCGTGGCCGGCACATCATCCTCGTTCATGCGTTCCCGGCGTCTGTTGACAGTGAGGCCGTTCAGGATTTCGTACCACCAGATCCGAGGGACGACGGCGAAGTGTTCCAGGGTCAGGCGCATCGCCAACTCGGCCAGCGGATCATCTTCGTCCGCAAGACACCAGGACAGCGCGACCGACGCATCCAAGACGAGCGTCATCAATATCTGTGCCCTTCATGGATCGTTTCGATGAGTTCCGCGATCGACGCGCGGTGCGGCAGGCGCTTGCGGCGCTCGAGGATGCGGCGGGCCGCTGCACGGGCCCGGGCACGATCGTCCTCGTCGACGGGGATCAGCCGGGCGACCGGGCGACCGTGTCGGGTGATCGTGAGAGATTCTCCCGCCGCCACGCGGTCCAGGAGCTGCGCCAGGTGGGTCTTGGCCTCGTAAGCCCCAATGTGGTCCATGCCAGCCTCCGAAGGTTAGACCAGACGATACGACTGGTCTAATTCTAGGTCGGGGACGACCTGCAGGGAAGCGTGCGGCAAAATCTCGACGTCAGGCCGGCGACAGGAGCCACTCCGCCGTCATGGCCAGGTCGGGCGCGATGTGTACGGGGTCGGCGTCGTCCGGGCGGGACTCGCCCTTGCGGTTGACCCACAGCACGGGGACTCCGAGCGCGGTCGCGGGGACCACGTCGTGGAAGAGGCTCTGCGCCACGTGCAGCCACCGGTCGAAGCCGGCGGCCCACTCCCGTCCGCGCTCGAAGTGCGCCGCGGCCGGCTTGTAGCTGCGCAGCCGCTGCGCCGTGCCGAGGAGGCCGAACTCGACCTCGAAGTGCTTCAGCGTCCCGGCGAGCAGGTCGTCGTCGATGTTCGAGAGGATCCCCAGCGTGACGCCCGCCGCGGCGAGGCGCGAGAGCGCCGGATTCGTGTCGGGGAAGGGCCGCCAGAAGGGAATGCTCGCGGGGACGCCGGCCGCGAACCCGTCCTCCGTGTTCCACGCGTTCGCGCGCGCGACTTCCACCGAGGTCTCCGTGAGCAGCTGCCGGTAGGGGCGATACTCGCTCGTCTTGAGCCGGTTCTGGGCCGCGTGGAACTCGCCAAGGAGCCGCTCATCCTCCACCGCGGCCGCCTCCGGGTACGCGGCTCGGAGCGCCGCGAGAATCCCGCCCTCCCAGTCGATCAACGTGCCGTAGCAATCGAACGTGAGAAGGGTGCCCCGTCCCGCCGTCCCCTCGAAACTGTGCATGCTCTCCCTCGAAACCGCTACGTTTCCCCCATGTCGGCCGGCGAGATCTTATTGGGCGTGGCAGGGGAGGGCCACCGGAAACCGAACCCCTTCGCGGGAGGGGGCCTCGATCGCGCCACTCATCTGAGGGCCGACCCCCGGTGGCTCACCGACCGGTTGTCCGATCCGGCCTCGCGCGTCGTGCCCGTGTGGCGCGAGCGCAGCCTCGTATCCCAAACGGCGCGGGAAGTCGCGGCGAAAGCGGACGGCCTGGCCTACCGGCCGGTACTCCTTCCGCCTGAACTCGCAGCCTCCGCCTCGGCACCACCTGAAGAATGGATCTTTCTCGGACTCGAAGGGGGACGGGACGGTGGCCGCGCGCTCTTCGCCGCCGACGTGTCCGGAGAAGCCGGGGAAGCCGGGGAAGCCGGGGGGGCAGGGGAAGGGCCGCCTACCGACGGCTCGCTCGACGGGGCGGGGAAGTTCCTCGATCTCCGCGGCGTGGGGGCGATGCTGGGGCAGGGAGACGGCTCGCTCCTGGCCTACGCCCGGGCGATCGTCACCTGGAGTCGCCGGCACCGCTTCTGCGGCTCGTGCGGCGCTCCCACCCGGCCGGAGCAGGGAGGACATGTCCGGCGCTGCGCCGACGAAGCGTGCGGCGTCGACCATTTTCCGCGCACGGATCCGGCCATCATCGTCCTCGTGACCGACGGCGACCGCTGTCTGCTCGGGCGGAAGGACATCTGGCCGGAGGGCGTTTACTCCACGCTGGCCGGGTTCGTGGAGCCGGGCGAGAGCCTGTCGGAGGCCGTCGTCCGCGAGGTCAGGGAAGAGTCGGGGATCGAGGTGGCATCGGTCCGATATCGCTCGTCCCAGCCGTGGCCCTTCCCGGCATCGCTGATGCTCGGCTTCCGGGCCGAGCGCGTGGGCGGCGAACTCACCGTCGCGCGGCAGGAACTCGTCGATGCGCGCTGGTTCGAGCGCGCTGATTTTGCCCGCCGCCGCGAGATCGGCCTCCGGCTCCCGGGTCGCGTCTCGATCTCCCGCCGCCTCATCGAGGACTGGCTGGCGGGAGCGCCGGAATCTCATTATCAATAACGGATTGTGGAACGAGTTGGCGGAATCGGGGGCGGGTCGTTCGGCCGCTTCCATCGCCTCCAGCGCAAGGAGCGCCGCATGAAACGAATCGCGTCTCGCACCATCGGTGCATGGGGAGTGGCCTTGGTTGCGCTCGCCTGCCTCGCACCCGGCCTGAGCGGCCAAGCGGGCAGCATCGCGGGCAGAGTGACCGAAGAAGGCTCCCTCCGACCCCTTTCATCCGCGCAGGTGTTCATCGAGGGCACCGGCATCGGGACCTTTACCAACGCCAGCGGGGACTTCGTGTTACTCAACGTTCCCGCCGGCGAGTAGACGGTGGTCGTCCGCCTGGTCGGTTACCGTCAGGCCTCCGAAGCCGTGACCGTCACCGCCGGCTCGACCGCGACGCTCGACGTTGCTCTGAACGTCACCGCGGTCCAGATGGACGAGATCGTCGTGACGGGCACCGGTGTCGCGACCGAGAAACGCCGTCTCGGCCACACGATCGCGACCCTGGACGCCGCGGAACTCGAGAACGCGCCCATCTCCGACTTCAG